>DAHWFB010000057.1 GCA_027326105.1 Acetobacteraceae bacterium | reverse complement strand
CGCCACCGAGTTCAACAAGCTCATCATTGCGCAAACCGCCTACACCGCCGGGACCAAGGTGGTCACCACCGCCCAGCAGATGGTGACCTCGGTCATCAACATGGTGCAGTAGCGGCAACGCAGGCCAGGAGGCACGTCCATGGGTCTCTCCGGCGCGCTGGCGATCGCCTCGAGCGGGCTCGCCAACATCAACCTCCAGCTCGGCATCGTCTCGCAGAACGTCGCCAACGCCAACTCTCCTGGCTACGCCAGCGAGGTTCTGCCGCAGCAGAGCATGGATGTCGCCAGCATTCCGATGGGCGTTCGCACCGGCGTCGCGACCCGGCTGACCGACACCGTGGCCCAGAACACGCTCTACGCCGAGAACGCGTCGGTCTCCTCCTACAGCTTCCGCCAGACCACGCTGCAGGCGATCGACGCGGTGCAGGGCACGCCCGGCTCGGGAGCCGATATCGCCAGCCAGCTCGGCGCGCTGCAGAACGGCTTCTCCGCGCTGCTCTCCAACCCGGCCTCGGCGGCCGCCCAGAGTGCGGTGGTGCAGCAGGCCGGCACCCTCGCCCAGAGCATCAACCGCCTCAGTGGCACGCTGGCGACCCAGCGCCAGAACGCCGAGAATACCGTCGTCAACGATGTCACGACGCTGAACGCGGCACTCGTCCAGATCGGCACGCTCTCGGACCAGATCGTCGCCGCCAAGAGCCTCGGCACCAGCACCGCGGCGCTTGAGGACCAGCGCGCGGCCGCGATGCAGCAGGTCTCGGGCCTGGTCTCCGCCCGCTTCGTCACCCAGCCCAACGGCGACATGCAGGTCTTCACCCCCTCGGGCCTGACGCTGCCGACCCATGGCCAGGGTCCGGCGCTCTCCACCGCCGCGGTCAATGTCGCGCCCGGCAACTACTACCCCGGCGGCGGAATTCCCGCGATCACCCTCGGCGGCGTCGATATCACCGCGCAGTTGCAGGGCGGCGAGATCGGCCAGGCGATCACGCTGCGGGACCAGACGCTGCCGACCTACCAGGCCGGGCTCGACGAATTCTCCCAGAACCTCGCCAGTCGCTTCCAGACCCAGGGCCTCACCCTCTTTTCCGACCCCTCCGGCAATGTCCCCGCAGCGGGCGTGCCGGTGCAGCAGAACTATGTCGGCTTCGCCTCGGTCATCGGAGTCAACCCGGCGGTCGCCGCCAACCCGGCGCTGGTGCGCGACGGCACCCTCACCGGCGCCGCCGCACTGAACCCCAACGGGCTCGCCGGCTTCACCGGGCTGATCAGCAACGTCGTGGACTATGCCCTCGGCACCAACGCGGCCCCCGGCGTGCCCCAGCCCGCCTCCAACACCACGGGCCTCGGTCCTGGCGGCAATCTCTCGCTCGGCTACCCCGCACCGGCGACGCTCGGCGATTTCGCGTCCACCCTGCTCGGCACCGAAGCGACCGACAGCGCCAGCACCTCGAGCGCGCTCACCACCGCGCAGGCGGCGCAGGCCACCTACCAGGGCCAGCTTTCCGCAGCCACCGGCGTCAACATCGACCAGCAACTCGCGACCATGGTGGCGCTGCAGAACTCCTACGCCGCCAACGCCAAGGTGGTAAGCGCGGTGCAGACGATGTGGAACCAGTTGTTGAGCGCGGTGCCATGAGTTTTTCCCTCGCCGCGCTCTCTGCCTCCGGCCCGTCGGACTTCGGCACCCTCGGCCAGCTCATCGCGGACAATGCCATCGTCAAGCAGCGGCTCGACAAGCTCACCGCGCAGGCATCGAGCGGCCTCGTCGCCAATACGCTGGCCGGGCTCGGGGGGCCGCAAGCCACCCAGTCGCTCGATCTCAACGCCGAGGTCGGCCATCTCCAGACGGCACAGAACAACATCTCCGCCGCCAGCGGCGCGATGGACCTGACCCAGACCGCGGTCGGCCAGATCACGCAGATCGCCACCAGCTTCTATGCCCAGCTCAACAATCTGAACGGGCTCGACCCGCAGAACGTGGACACGCTCGCCGCCTCGGCGCGCTCCGCCCTGCAGCAAGTCGCGGGCCTGCTCGATTCCCAGAACGGCAGCGCCTACGTCTTCGCCGGCCAGGATACCGCCAATCCGCCGGTACCCGACCCCAACAACATCACCACTTCCGGCTTCTTCACCCAGATCGGCGCCGCGGTCGCGGGTCTCGCCACCAACGGCGCGGCGGCGACCATGAGCAGCATCATCGCCACCGGCGCCTCCAACGCCGCCGGCACCTCACCCTTCTCGACCGCGCTCTCCCAGCCAGCCGCGACCGTGCGCGCACTCCAGACCAGCGTCGATGTCGGCGGCGGCCAGCAGGTATCCTACGGGCTGCTCGCGTCCGCCAACACCAGCCCGTCGATCCCCACCCCCGCCGGCGTGTCCTCCACCGGCTCCTACACGCGCGATGTCCTGGCCTCGCTCGCTGCCATCGGCTCGCTCTCTTCGGCGCAGAGCGCGTCGGCGAACTTCCAGCCCTTCGTGGTCTCGGTGCAGGCGACGCTCGACAACGCCATCAGCGCCATGAACGTCGATGCCGGCGTGCAGGGCAACATCCAGTCCGGCCTGCAATCGACCGCGACGGAATTGGGCACCACCCAGACCGCGCTGACCCAGCAAGTATCCTCGCTCCAGGATGTCAATATGGCGGCAACGCTTTCCAATCTCTCTCTCGTTCAGACCCAGTTGCAGGCGTCCTACCAGCTCATCGCCGGCATGAGCAGCCTGACACTCGCCAAGTATATCTGAGGACCGCACGCCATGAGCCCGACGCGCGATCGGTGCTGTTCTCGGAAGAATCCCTCCCGCGTTCCGTCCGGGCTTCACCGGGCGTTAACCGGCCTCGGCGAAAATCGCGGGAGCGCCGCCAAAATGCGGAACCACGTCACAGTCCAGCGAAAAGGTACCCAGTCATGAGCGGTGTCCTCAATTCGGTCAACACCAACTACGGCGCGATGGTGGCGCTGCAGTCCCTCAATACCACCAGCATGCAGCTCACCAACGTGCAGAACCAGGTCTCCACCGGCTATCGCGTCTCCAGCGCGGTGGACGACGGCGCCGCCTTCGCGGTGGCGCAGTGGGTGCGTGCTAACGTCGCCGGCCTCACCAGCGCCAACCAGCAGCTCGGCAACGTGCAGGGCCTGCTCGGCGTCACCACCTCGGCGCTGACCTCGGTCTCCAACCTGATGCAGAACATGCAGGGCGTTCTGGTCAAGCTCTCCGACCAGACCGTCACCGGCACGCAGCGTTCGCAGTACGCGGCGCAGTATTCCTCGATGCTGCAGAACGTGCAGACCTACGTCGTCAACGCCACCTACAACGGCCGCACGCTGATCGGCAACTTCTCCTCAGCCTCGCTCAAGGCACAGGAGGGGCAGTTCGGCAGCCTCACGACGATCGTCAACGGGCAGGGCGGAACCTACGGGATCAAGACCTTCAGCGGCTCGGTTTTCTACAATGCCATCACCTTCTCGGCGCTGGTAGGAAGTTCCACCGCGGCGGTTTCTCTCTCGAAGCTGCTCACCGCCGGCGGTACTTTCACGACCCAACTGAACTCCATCGGCACGCAGCTGAACACCTACGGCAACGCGACCAACTTCGTCACCAACCAGGTCACCTACAACAGCAACATCATCAACGCCCTGAACAGCGGCCTCGGCGCGCTGGTGGACGCCAACATGGCGCAGGAATCGGCGTCGCTGCAGTCGCTGCAGATCAAGCAGCAGCTCGGCACCTCCGCGCTCTCCATCGCCGACCAGGCGCCCTCGATGCTGCTCAAGCTCTTCCCGTAATCCCCGAGACGGGCGCGGGCAAAATGCCCGCTTCCGCTCCTTCCCGATCCGGCCACAAGAAATGAGACGAGGCGCATGTCGAACCTGGTGCTCGAGCTGCGGCAAGGCGAGATGATGATCGTCAACGGCGCACCCATCCGCTTCCGCACCAAGAGCCGTATCGAGCTCGCGGCCAAGGCGCGCTTCCTGTTCGGCAAGCAGATCATGGCGCCCGACCAGGCGGACAGCCCCGCCCGGCGCATCTATTTCGCGCTGCAGACCGCCTATATCGGTGCCGAGGACGAGCGCCCCTTGGGTCTCGCCCGTGCCCGTGCCCTGGCCGACGCCTTCAAGGCGGCGACCACCTCGGCGCTCGCGCGTGAGATCCTCGACCGCACCATCGCCTACGCCGAAGCCGACGATTGCTATCAGGCGCTCAAGCTCGCCCGCCGCATCATCCGTCACGAGGATGCGGTGCTCGGCCGCCTGCCCGAGCACGCCGGCCCTCCCGGCGCCATGACCGCCGCCGAGCCTCCGCGCTGACCGGCGGCACAGGAAAAGGAATTTCCGATGCAGCACGCCACCGCCGCCCGGGCCTACTCCTCCGCCAGCGCGCTCCGCAGCGTCCGCGAACAGCAGGCGGACGTCTTCCGCCGCGTCAACGGCGCGCTCAAGGCCGCGCTCTCGGGTGACAGTCTCACCCGCGCCCGCGCCGTTGCTGACAACCGCCTGCTCTGGATCACGCTGATCGACCTCCTGAACGATCCCGAAAATCCGCTGCCGGTGGAAACCCGCGCCGCGCTGATCTCGGTCGGGCTCGCCGTCCAGCGCAACATGGAGCGCGATCCGCCCGATTTCGCTTTCCTCGTCGCGGTGAACGAGAACATCGCCGCGGGACTCGCCGGCGAGGCGTGACGCGGCGATGAGCCTCACCACTTCCTCCATCAACTACGCCGCGCTCTTCTCCCCCGGCACCAGCGGCACCGCGGGCACGATCTCCTCGATGCTCGCGGCGGTCTACGGCGGCGGCGCGAGCGGCGGCGCCGGCGGCTCCAATCCGCTGACCGCGCTGCAGATCGCCGAGAGCACCGAGACCCAGCAGGTGGCGCTGACCGCCCAGCAGCCGATGGTGCAGAAGGACATCAACAGTTTCACGGCGGCGGTGCAGGGTGCCACCAGCGTCTCCCAACTGCTCTCCAACCAGACCGTGATGAAGGTGCTGCTCACCGCGAGCGGGCTCGCCTCGCAGGTTCCCTATACCGCGATGGCGCAACAGATCCTCCAGTCCAACCCTAACGACCCCGGCGCGCTGGTCAACCAGATGAGCGATCCGGCCTGGCTCGCCGTCGTCAACACCTACAGTTTCGCGACCCAGGGCCTGGCCACCATCCAGAACCCCAAGGTGCTCGCCACCATCACCCAGAACTACGCCCAGCAGGTCTGGATGAGTTCGCTCAACCAGACCACCCCCGGCCTCTCCACCGCGCTCGAGTTCAAGCAGATGGCGGCCACCCTCACCTCGCCGCTCGACGTGCTCGGCAGCGGCACCGCCTTCAATGTCATCACCACCGCCTTCAACATTCCCCAGCAGATCGTCTTCCAGGACCAGAACGCCCAGGAACAGGCGATCAACGCGCATGTCGATTTCACCAAGCTGAACGACCCCACCTACGTCAACGGCATCCTCGACCAGTACATGCTCAACGTCGCGAGCACGTCCTCGTCGGGCTCCGGTCAGAACCTCGAGGCGCTCGCCGTCCAGGCCCAGGGGCTGGTCGCCTGAACCGCGGCCGCCGCCCTCCACCCTCCGGCTCAAAAAGGAGCCCGCCATGAACTCTTCCGCACCCGCCGTCGATCCCGCCGCCATCATCGCGCGCGCGCAAGGCGCGATCACCGCCCGCCGGTTGGTGCTCGCCCGTAGCCTGCTCGCCGCTGCGGCGAAGCTCGGCGCCACGTCCGCCATGCTCGGCCTCGCCGAGGCCCGCTTCGCTCTCGTCGAGGACCGCCCGGCGGACGCTGGCGCCACCCTCGATCGCCTCATCGCCGAGGACGAGCAGAACCCCGACCTCCGTCGTCTGCGCGCCGAGGCAGCCTTCGCCGCCGGCGATTTCGCCACCGCCGCCGCCCACGCCGCCGAGGCGGTGATCCTCGATCGCGAGAATCCGGAAGCCAAGGCGCTGCTCGGCATCGTGCTGATCGAACTCGGCCGGTTGGAGGACGCGCGCGCCTGCCTTGCCGAAGCGCTGGCGCAGAAGCCGCTCGAGCCCAATTTCCGCCTCGCGCTCGCCGAGGCAGAGGAGCGGCGCGGCGCGCTCGATGCCGCCGCCGCCCTGTTCGAGGAGGGGGTCGGCCTGCTCCCGTCCCACCCCCTCCTGCGCACCGCCGCAACCCAGTTCGCGCTGCGCCGGGGCGATTTCGCCACGGTCGTCGCCGGCGCCCGTGCCGCCCGGGCCGCCGGCGTCGCCACCGCCGAGATCTTCGGCATGGAAGGCAGCGCCTGGCTCGGCCTCGGCCAGCCGGAGGAGGCCGCCCGCGCCTTCGAACAGGCCTCCCACCTCGCCCCCGAAGACGAATCGCTGCGCGCCGCCGCCCGCGCCGCGGAGGAATTCGCCCACCAAGCCGGCCATGCCGCCTGATCTGGCGCTCGCGCCGCCGCCCACCCCTCCGGCGCTCGATCCTGTCCGCCTCGCCGCGCTGGCACCCGAGGAGTCCCTCGCCCTCCTCCGCACCGCCGCGCGCGGGGGCGCCGATCCGGCCACCCTGCTCAACCTCGCCATCGCCGAGGAGCGCGCAGGCAACCGCGATCGGGCCATCGCGATCGCCGGGCCGCTCGCCGCCCGCCTGCCGGACTGGGCCGAGCCGGTCCTGCGGCTTGCCCAGATGCACCGCGCGGCGGGCGATTTCGGTCCCGCGGAGGGTTGCTACCGCTCCGCTCTGGCGCTGGAACCGGGGCGGCGGGAAGCGCTGGTCGGGCTCGGCGCGATGCTCACCAAGCGCGCCCGCCTCACGGAGGCGCTGCCGCTACTCGCGCAGGCCTGCGCCCTCCATCCCGGGGACCCCGAAGCCTGGGACGCGCACGGCGCGGCCCTCCTGCTGGCCGGCCGCACCGGCGAAGCCGAGGCGGCCTTCGCCCGCGCCCAGCCCCTCGCCGCCGACCCCATCCCGATCGCGCTCCGCCGCGCCGTCGCCGCGACCGGCGCCGGCACCGCCGCCGCGCTGCTCGCCCGCTGCGAGGCCGCCGCCGCCGCTGATCCCCTGGATGTCGCGGCGCTGGCCGCGTGCGGCGTGCTGCTCGACCATCTCGGCCGCCGCGCGGAGGCGATCGCGGCCTTCGAGGCCGCGGCCGCGCTGGCGCCCGAGCATCCCGACATCGCCATCCGCCACGCCCACACCCTCGCCCTCGCGCGCCGCATCGACGAGGCCCGCGCCGCGCTCGATCGGGCCATCGCGCTCGCCCCGGAAAACGGCCAGATCCGCAACGACCTCGCGGTGATCCTCGCCTACCAGCACCGCCACGCCGCCGCCTGCGAGGCGGTGGAGGCGGCGATCGAGCGCGACGGCCGCAACGCCACCCTGCTCTGCAATCTCGCCACCTCGACGAGCTGCCTCGGCGAGCAGGAGACCGCGGTGGCGCTCGCCCGCGAAGCCATCGTGATCGGCGCCGAGGAGCCCGTGGTCCCCTGGCGCACCCTGCTCACCACGCTCCCCTACCATCCGTCCGCGACCGGGGCGCAGCTGCTCGAGCTCGCCCGCGAGGCAGCGGCGCTGCTGCCCCGCCCGGCGGTCCCGCCTTCCTTCGCCAATCCGGCCGACCCCGACCGCCGCCTCCGCCTCGGCCTGGTCTCGGCCAACCTGCGCATCCACCCCGCGGGCTGGCTCACCATCGCCGGGCTCGAGGCGCTGGATCGGGGCGGGTTCGAGCTCCACGCCTTCGGACAGAACGCCAGGACGGACCTGATGGCGCGCCGCTTCCACGCCATCTCCGCCTCCTGGACCGATATCGACGAGCTCGCGGACAGCGCGCTCGCCGCCGCGATGCGCGAGCGGGGGATCGACATCGCGATCGATCTCGGCGGCTACGGCGACGGTGGGCGGATGCAGATCGCGCCCCTCCGCCCCGCGCCGGTGCAGATCAAATGGGTCGGCAGCCAGGCCCATTCCACCGGCATCCCGGAGATCGACTGGTTCCTCACCGACCCGGTCGAATCCCCACCCGGCAGCGAGCCGCTCTATTCGGAGCGTCTGCTCCGCCTGCCGCACGGCTATGTCTGCTACAGCCCGCCGAGCTACGCCCCCGAGGTGGCACCGCTGCCGGCGCTCGCGCGCGGCCAGGTAACCTTCGGCTGCTGCAACAACCTCGCCAAGATCACGCCCGACGTCATCGCCACCTGGTCGGCGATCCTCCGCCGCGTCCCCGGCGCGCGGCTCCTGCTCAAGACCCAGCAGTTCGACGAGGAATTGCCCCGCACGCGCTTTCGGGCCGCCTTCGCCGCCCACGGCATCGGCCCCGACCGGCTCATGCTCGACGGCCGCGCCGCCCACCGCGCGCTGCTCGCCGCCTACGCCGGGATCGATCTCCTGCTCGATCCCTTCCCCTATTCGGGCGGGCTGACCACCTGCGAGGCGCTGTGGATGGGGGTTCCCTCGGTCACCTGGCCGGGCGATTTCTTCGCCTCCCGCCACACCGCGAGCCACCTCGCCAACGTCGGCCTCGCCGACTGGATCGCGCCCGACCGCGAGGCCTACATCGGCCTCGCCTGCGCCAAAGCGGCCGACCTCGCGGCACTCGCCGAACTCCGCGCCGGCCTGCGCCCGCGCATGCGCGCGAGCCCGCTCTGCGATGCCCGCCGCTTCGGCGCCGACCTCGGCGCGGCGCTCCGCTTCGCCTGGCGGGAATGGTGCGCCGGGCGCTGATCCGCGCCCGGCTTGACTCGGCGCCGCACAGCGATTTTCTGGGTCCGGCGGAGGGAGACGGGGATGTCGCGCGGTCAGCAGATTTTCGGCTGGGTGCTGTTCGTGCTCTCCGCCTTCGCCTTCATCGCCTCCAGCCTGCGCGCGCGCGACCCGCTCGGGCTTCTCGGCGGGGTGATCTTCCTCATCGCCTGCTTCGTGTTCCTGGTCCCGCTGCTGCGTCGTCCGCCCGGGCGGAGGGACTGAGCGCGAGCCCGCCGAGCGCTGCCCGCAGTTCGGCGATGCCCGCCCCGCTCGCAGCCGAGGTGGCGACGATCGCGGGATAGGCGCCGGGGTGGGCGCGCGCCAACCCTTGCGCCTCGGCCACCCGGGCGGCCAGCGCGGCCGGCTCGATCGCGTCGGTCTTGGTCAGCACGATCTGGAAGCTCACCGCCGCACGGTCGAGCAGACCCATCACCGCGATGTCGCTCTCCTTGCGCTCGATCCTGGCATCGAACAGCAGCAGCACCCGGCGCAGGTTGGGCCGCCCGCGGAGATAGTCGAACATCAGCCCCTGCCAGTCCGCCTGCAACGCCTTGCTGGCGCTCGCGAACCCGTATCCCGGCATGTCCACCAGCACCAGCCGCCCGGCGAGATCGAAGAAATTGAGCTGCCGGGTGCGCCCCGGAGTGTTGGAGGCGCGGGCGAGGCCGCGCTGCCCGGTCAGCGCGTTGAGCAGGCTCGACTTGCCGACGTTGGAGCGGCCCGCGAAGGCGACCTCGGGCAGCCCGGGTGGTGGCAATCCCGCGCTCTGCTGCGCCGCGTGGAAGAAAACGCAGCGCCCCGCGAACAGGAGCCGCCCGGCCTCGATCTCCGCGGCATCCGGCGGCGGGGGCTCCGTCAACTGCGCGCGAGCGAGGGTTTGGTGAGGCGGGTGGAGCGCATGATGATCCATTGCTGGCCGATCGCGAGCAGGTTGCTCCAGCTGTAGTAGATCACCAGCCCGACCGGGAAATGCGCCATCATGAAGGTGAAGATCAGCGGCATGAAGAGGAAGATGCGCGCCTGCACCGGGTCGGGCGGGGCGGGGTTGAGCCGCTGCTGGAGGAACATCGTCCCTCCCATGATCAGCGGCCACACGCCGAGATGCAGGAACGGCGTGATCGCACCGGGGTGGAAGGGGAGCAGCCCGAACAGATTGAAGAGGTTGGTCGGGTCGGGCGCGGAAAGATCGTGGATCCAGCCGATGAACGGCGCGTGGCGCATTTCGATGGTGACGTAGAGCACCTTGTAGAGCGCGAAGAACACCGGGATCTGCACCAGCATGGGCAGGCAGCCGGAGGCGGGATTGACCTTTTCGGTCCGGTAGAGCGCCAGCATCTCCTGCTGCTGGCGCGCGGGGTCGTCCTTGAAGCGCTCGCGCACCGACTGCATCTTCGGCGCGAGCAGCTTCATCTTGCTCATCGACTTGTAGGATTTGTTGGCGAGCGGGAAGAACAGCCCGCGCACCACCACGGTGAAGGCCATGATGGCCAGGCCGAAATTGCCGAGCAGCCCGTTGAACCAGTCGAGCGCGTAGAAGATCGGCTTGGTCAGAAAGTAGAACCAGCCGAAATCGACCGCCTTGTCGAAGCTCGGGATGTGGTATTTCGCCCCGTATGCGTCGAGCAGCCGGACCACCTTCGCCCCGGCGAAGAGGTGGCTCGCGCTCACCGCGTGCCCGCCGGGCGGGATGGTCTCGGCCGCGGTGGCGATGAGATCGGTCTGGAATCCGGTGCCGGTGCCGCGGGCGAAGGTGCGGAAGGCGGCGGTATGGGTGCTGGCCTGGTCGGGCACCAGGGCGGCGAGCCAGTATTTGTCCGTGATGCCGATCCAGCCGCCCTTGCCGGTCCCGGTCCAGGCGATCCCCTGGTGGTGCTTGGCCTTGTTGCGCGCCGATGTATAGGTCATCTGCTCGAGCGTGCCGTTCATCACCCCGAGCGGCCCCTCCTCGAGCAGATAGCTGCCCGCGACCTTGGGCGCGCCATCGCGGCGGATCCGCGCCCAGGGGTACAGCGT
>DAHWFB010000049.1 GCA_027326105.1 Acetobacteraceae bacterium | reverse complement strand
GCCGCCGCCCTCGCCGGCCGGCTCGACGCCCTGATCGCGCGGCTGCGCGCTGGCCTCGCGCCGGGCGCGGAAACGGGAGAGCGCTGATGGCCCAGGTCACGCTCCGCATCAACGGCTTCGCCTACACGGTCGGCTGCGGCGACGGCGAGGAAAGCCACCTTCAGCAGATGGCCGCCGAGGTCGACCAGCGCATCGATTCGATCAAGGCGCTGGGCTCGCAGAGCGGGGAGGCCCGGCTGCTGGTGCTGGCGGCGCTGCTGCTGGCCGACGAGTTGCACGATCTGCGCCTGGCCAGCGCGGCCGCCGCCCCGCCGGCGCCGGCCGCGGGGGCCGCGCTGGCGGCGCGGCTCGGCCGCCTCGCCGAACGGGCGGAGGAACTCGCCCATACGCTGGACCGCGGCTGAACCCGCCGCCCGGCCCGGCCCTGGTCTTCCTTCGGGCTTTCCTGCTATCCTCCGTTCGCGGGGCTGCCCGGTGCGTCAGGCAAGTTCATCCCCGGGGCCAGTAAGCATCCTCCAGGGAGCTGGCTCTGTCGTGATCGTGGTCACGCTATCCGGTGCCCACCTGCAAGCGCAGGCCTTGGGAGGATGACAGGACCAACGGCCATGGCGGCTCCGCACTCGCTTTCCCCGCTCGATCTCGAAAAGCGCGCCGCGCGCGAGCGGGCACGAGCGGCGCGGGCGGGGGGCAACGCCGAGGTGGCCGGGCCCGGTCTCGCGCTGCGGGTCCTGGCCGGCATCCCGCCCGCCGCCGGGGCGCGGGTGGCGGGGTTCTGGCCGCTCGATGGCGAGATCGACGTCCGCCCGCTGCTGCTCGCGCTGCACGCCCGCGGCCACCCCATCCTGCTGCCCGAGACGCCGCCGCGCGGGCAGCCGCTGGTGTTCCGGCCCTGGCGCATCGGCGCCCTGCTGACCCCCGGCCGCTACGGCACCCGCCACCCCGACGGGCCGGCCGACGCGCCGGACTATGTGCTGGTGCCGCTGCTGGCCTTCGACCGCGCCGGCAACCGGCTCGGCTACGGCGCCGGCTACTACGACCGTACGCTGGCAGCACTTCCGGCGGCGTTCCGGCTCGGCGTCGGCTTCGCCTGCCAGGAGGTGGAGAAGGTGCCGGTCTCGCCGGCCGACGTGCCGCTCGACGCGGTGGCGACGGAGCGGGAGATCATCCGCTGCGGACGCGGCGGAGCAGGGAGCCCAGCGTCCTGAGCGGCGCGGTCAGCCGCCAGGAGCGCGAGCGGCGCAGGGCGGCGAGTTCGGCCGCGAGCCGCTGCACCTGCGGGTCGTGCGGGCGCGCGGCGGGCCGCGGCACCCGCGCGCCGGGGCGCAGGCGCAGCAGCACGTCGGTCACCGAACCGTGCAGGCCGATGTTGTCGCGCACGAAATCCGCCGCGCTGGCGGCGGCCGGCAGCGTGCTTCCGTCGGGCTGGAGGAGGGAGACCTCGAAGCTCTGGTAGAGGTCGTGGGCGAAGGCGAGCGGGTTGGTGGCGCCGTAGGCGAGCAGGCACCAGCTGTTGAACTCCATGTAGAGGGCGGGGCGGAAGGTCTCGATCGCGCGGGCCGCGCCGGCGAGGATGGCGGGCTCCGCCCCCTCGGCGTCGATCTTGACCAGGTCGAGCCGGTCGAGGCCGGCCTCGGTGAAGACGAAATCATCGAGCGGGACCACCGGGACGGTGAGCGCGCCGGCGGGATCGAGATGGGAGCCGGCGGGAAACCCGGCCATTTCGGTGAAGCCGAGGCGGCCCGGCGCGGCGCCGGCGGCGCGGCGGATCAGGGTGGCGGAGACCCGGTTGGCGGCCAGATTGGCGGCGCACAGGGCGGCGTTGCGCGGCGAGGGCTCGAAGGCGTACAGCCGGGCGGCGGGAAAGGTCGCGGCCAGCGCCAGGGTGACCAGGCCGAGGTTGGCGCCGACGTCGAGCACCACCGGATCGGGCGGCAGGGCGCGGCGGGCGTAGGCGAGCAGCGGCGCCAGCCCGGCGGCGATGGCGGGCAGGCGGGGCAGGTCGGGGTCGCCCGCCTCGCCGCGCAGCAGCAGGCGCCGGCCGGCGATGTCCAGCGCTACCGGGGCGGCCATGCGGGGGGATCGATGCGGGCGGTGGCGGCGAGCGAGAACAGCAGGCCGCGCAGCCGCCCGGCGATCGCGGGCCAGGCATGGTCGGCGAGCCAGCCGCGGGCGGCGGCGGCCAGCCCCGCGCGCGCGGCGGGATCGGCGAGCAGGGCGGCGATCTCGGCCGCCATCGCCACCGGGTCCGAGGCGGTGAGCGGGGCGGCGGCGGCGGCGGCGTCGGCGAAGATCGCGACCCGGGTGAGCGCCACCGGGACCCCGGTCGCGAGCACCGCGCGCACCGCGGCGGAGGAGGATTCCGCACTCTCGCGATAGGGCAGCACCAGCAGGTCGCAGCCGCGCAGCAGTTCCCCGGCGCGGGCGGCGGGCAGGAAACTCGTCTCCCACTCCACCATGTCCGCCACCCCGAGCGAGGCCGCGAGCGCCCGGCAGGCGGCGATTTCATCGCCCGACGCGGCCCCGCCCTGGGCGAGGGGATATTCGGCATTGACCAGCCGCAGCCGCAGCCCCGGCCAGCGCGGCCGCAGCCGCGCGCCGGCGGCGATGAGATCGCCGATGCCCTTGTGGGGAAGGAAGAAGCCGTGGCAGCCGATCACCGGGTCGGACCCGGGCGGCAGCGGGCGCGCGACCGCCGCCGGCGCGGGCGCGGGCGCGCCTTGGGGAAGCAGCGAACAATTCTCCGCAAGCCCCAGATCCTGCAAGAGATCGAGATCGGCGAGCGTGTGGACGAGGAGCCGTTCGGCGCGGCCGAGCGCGGCGAGCACGTGAGCGCGGGCGCGCGGGGCGAGGGTGAGCAGGTCGCGCGGGTTGTGCAGGGCGACGAGCACGATCCGCCCGGCCAGGCGGGGGTCGGCGAGGAGTTCGCCGAGCGCGGCCCAGGGCAGCAGGCCGGACTGGTGCTGGATCACCACCGCCTCCGGGTCCTCCCGCGCGATGGCGAGCGCGATCGGGCCGGCGGCGGCGGGATCGCCCACCCGCCAGCACGGGCGCAGGGCGGCATCGCCGGGGGCGGGTTCGGCCGGGCTGGTGCGGTCGTCGCAGAGCAGGGTGGCCCGGATCGCGCCGGGGGCGGCGCCGGCGAGCAGCGCGTCGAGCAGGGCGCGGGAGTATTCGGCGACCCCGCAGGGCACCGCGAAGGTGGCGACGAAGGCCAGCCGCAGCGCCGCGGGTGGGGGCGCGAGCAGCAGGGACGCGCAGGCCCCGGCGAGGCGGGCGGCGTGGGCGGGCGCGTCGGCGAGGGCGCGGGCACGGGCGCGCGCGGCGGCGGCGCGGGCGGCGATGACCGGATCGGGGGCAGGCGCGACCGCTTCGCCGAGGGCGGCGGCGAGATCGTCGGCGTCGGGCTCGGCCCACAGCGAGTGGCCGGTGGCGAGGTGGCTGCGCGAAGGCCGCATCCGGTAGCGCAGCAGCCGCGCCTCGCCCGGGCCGCAGAAGTCGCGATGGCCGCCGGCGGCGGTGACGATGAGCGGTAGCCCCGCCGCCATCGCCTCGGCGGCGGGCAGGTTGAAGCCCTCGCCGCGGGTGGGCAGCACCACCGCGTCGGCCGCGGCGTAGAGGGCGAGCAGCTCCGCCCGGGGCAGGTCGCGCTCGATCAGCACGATCTCGGGGCCGGCGGGGTCGGCGGCGCGGCGGGCGGCGAGGTCGGCGGCGAGATGCTGGTGGGGGTTGGGCGCGGTCTTGAGCACCAGGCGGACCGGATCGGTGGCACGGAAGACGCGGGCGAAGGCCGCGAGCAGCAGATCCGTGCCCTTGCGCGGCAGGCCCGAGGAGACATGGAGGAAGCAGAATCGGCCGCCGCGCGCGGCGCCGGGCGCGGGATGGTCGGGCAGGGCGAGGAAGTCGGCGAGTTCGGGGACGTGGCCGACGGTGAGGACGGGCAGGGCGAGGCCGGAATCGGCGAGCGCGCGGGCGGTGGCGCGCGAGGGGGCGAGGACCGCGCGGAAGGAGCGGGCGAGAGCGCCAACCACGGCGGGCGGCAGCAGCGTCTCCTCCCAGAACAGCAGCGCGAGCGGGAGATCGCCGGGCCGGTCGGGCGGCCAGGGCGGCCAGTGCTGGGAGATCACCACTTCGGGACCCGAAGCCGGGGCGGGGCGGGCGATCAGCGGGGCGAGGGCGGCGCGCTCCTCGGGCGGGATGGCGTCGGTGTCCTCGGTCGGTTCGCCTTCCACCGGGCGCAGGCGGACGAGGCCGGGGCGGGCGGCGTTCAGGGCGCGGGCCAGCGTGCGGTTGACCGCGGCGAGGCTGTAGGCGCCGTTGACGTGGCCGGCGAGCGTGATGGCGAGGTGGGCGGCGAGGGCGGCGTGCGCCGCCGGGTCGCGCGGCGGGGCGGCGCCGGCGTGGGCCAGCGCCTCGCGCAGCGCGGGCAGCAGGTTGGCGCGGGAATGGCTGGCGAGGGCGGCGCGGGCGGCACCGGGGTCGGCGGCGGCGGCGGGATCGGCGGCGATTTCCAGCATCGCTCGCGCGGCGGCTTCCGGGGTGGGCTCGCCGAGCAGGCGGCCGGCGCCACCGAGCGTGTAGGGCACCGCGCCGGCCGGCCAGGCGAGCAGCGGCAGGCCGAAGGCGAGCGCTTCGAGCAGCGGCAGGCCGACGCCCTCGTGGCGGGAGAGCGAGACGTAGAGGTGGGCGGAGGCGTACCAGCGGTCGCGCTCGGCATCGCTCACCGCGCCGGGCAGGAGCACCGCGTCGGCGAGCCCGTGGTGGCGGATGGAGGCCGCGATCGCGGCGGCGCAGGCGGCCTCGTCGGGGTCGGTGCGGCCGAGCAGGACCAGCCGGCAGGGGCGGGCGAAGCGGTGGCGGAAGCGGGCGAAGGCCTCGACCAGATCGGCCTGGCCCTTGGCGGCGGCGATGCGGCCGACGAAAAGGATGGTGAAGGGTGCGGCCGGATCGCGCGGCGGGGCGGCGGCGGCGCGGGCCTCGAGGGCGGCGAGGTCGAACAGCAGCGGACAGACCCCGACCGGAGCGAAGCCGCGGGCGCGCAGTTCGATCGCGTTGAAGTCGCTGACCGCGAGCGCCGCCGCCACCAGGGCCGAAAGCGCGCCGAGATCGGCCCGGCCCTGGCGCGCGGCCTCGGCGGAGGCCCCGTGGGCGAACAGCTCGGCGGGAGTGATGTTGTGGTAGATCAGCACCTTGGGACAGGGAAGCGTGCGCAGCTCGGCGAGCGCCCCGTGGCCCATCGAGTGGTGCAGGAGGAGCACGTAGCCGTCGTGGCGGGGAAGTTCCTCGAGCGGGCGGATGGCCGGGCCGAGGCGCGGGTCGGGGTGTTCGGCGTAGATCTCGCTCCGGTAGCCGAGATCGCGCAGCAGGGCGCGGGTGAAGAAGAGCGCGTTGGTCACCGCGTCCGCCGGCGCGGTGCCGGCGTGGAACTGGTGCACGGCGCGGCGCAGCGGGCCGGCGGCCGGGCCCGCCACGGCCGCGCCGGCGGGGGCGGCGAAGCCGGGGCCGAGCAGGCTGAGCTGGTGGGAGATCTGGCGCAGCGTGATCTGGATCTCGGCGCCGAGGAAGCGGCGCAGCGCGCGGGCCGGCGGGGCGAGGAAGCGCCGGGCGAGCCGGCGGCCGGGCCCTCCCGGTCCGGTGTCAGCCACCATGGCGGAAAGCGCGACGGGGCGGCATGGCGCGGGCTCCTGCGGCGGGCGAAACGGTCGTGCGCCCCGGATAGACGGGTTGGGGACGATGGTCTATCCCCGCGCTCTGTGCGAACGGCAAGGATGGTTCGACGCGATGGCCGCAACGAAGGCGCCGGTCGCACTGATCACCGGCATCACCGGGCAGGATGGGGCCTATCTTTCGCAGTTCCTGCTCGGGCGCGGCTATCGCGTGATCGGGCTGCTGCGCCGCTCGGCCTCGGCCGACGTGGTGGGGGAGCGGCTGCGCTGGCTCGGCGTGCACGAGCGGGTGCAGCTGGTGGACGGCAACATCAGCGATCTCTCCTCGCTGATCCGGGTGGTCGAGGCGGCGGCGCCGGACGAGGTCTATCATCTCGCCGCGCAGAGTTTCGTCGCCACCTCCTGGCAGCAGCCGCTGGTCACCGCGACCGCGACCGGGCTCGGCGTGATCCATTTGCTGGAGGCGGTGCGCATCGTCCGGCCCATGGCGCGGTTCTACCAGGCCTCGTCCTCGGAGATGTTCGGCCTGGCCGCGGCCGAGCCGCAGAACGAGAGCACGCCCTTCCATCCCCGCAGCCCCTACGCCTGCGCCAAGCTGTTCGGCCACTGGATGACGGTGAACTACCGCGAGAGTTTCGGCATGCACGCCTGCTCGGGGATCCTCTTCAACCATGAGAGCCCGCTGCGCGGGATCGAGTTCGTCACCCGCCGGATCACCGATGCGGTGGCGCGCATCCATCTCGGCCTCGCCTCCGAGGTTCGGCTCGGCAATCTCGACGCCGAGCGCGACTGGGGCCATGCGCGCGACTATGTGCGGGCGATGTGGCTGATGCTGCAACAGGAGATCGCGGGCGACTACGTGGTGGCGACGGGGCGGACCACGAGCGTGCGGGAGTTCTGCCGGCTCGCCTTCGCCGAGGTCGGGCGCGACTGGGCGGCGCACGTGACGAGCGATCCCGCCCGATTGCGCCCGGCCGAGGTCGCCCGCCTGCGCGGGGACGCGCGGCGGGCGCGGCAGGTGCTGGGCTGGGCGCCGGAGACCAGCCTCGAGACCATGGTGGCGGAGATGGTGGAGGCCGATCTCGCCCGCCACCGCGCCCGCCTCGCCCGCGGGTGAGCGGGGCCCGGGGGTGCGGCGGATCCTGATCACCGGCGCCGGCGGCTTCGCCGGCCGCCACGCGCGCGCCGCGATCGCCGCCCGCTTCCCCGGGGCCGAGATCGCCGGCGCCGGGCTGGGCCCGGGTTGCGAGATCGCGCTCGACGTCACCGACGCGGCCGCGGTGGCGCGGGTGGTGGCCGGCTTCCGCCCCGAGGCCTGTCTGCATCTCGCCGCCATCGCCGGGGCGGCGGCGGCGCGCGCCGACCCCGCGCGGGCCTTCGCGGTCAATCTCGGCGGCAGCCTGCATCTCGCGCAGGCGGTCCTCGCCGCGGCGCCCGGGTGCCTGCTGGTCCATGTCTCCTCCGCGGACGGGTACGGCTGCTCCTTCGGCCCCGGGGCGGCGCTCGACGAGCGCGCGGCGCTGGCGCCGCGCAGCCTCTATGCCGCTTCCAAGGCGGCGGGCGATCTCGCCCTCGGGGCGCTCGCCGAGGAGGGGCTGCGGGTGGTCCGGCTGCGCCCGTTCAACCATACCGGGCCCGGCCAGTCGCCGGACTTCGTGGTCCCCGGCTTCGCCCGCCAGGTCGTGCGCATCGCCCGCGCCGACGCGCCGCCCGAGATCGTCACCGGCGCGCTGGAGCCGGAGCGGGATTTCCTCGACGTCCGCGATGTCGCCCGGGCCTACGCCGCGGCGCTCGAACGCGGGCGGGACATCGTCCCGGGGACCATCCTCAACCTCGCCTCCGGGGTGGGGCGGCGGATCGGGGACGTGCTCGCCGATCTGCTGCGGCTTTCCGGGGTGACGGCGCGGGTGCGGGTCGACCCCGGGCGGCTGCGGCGCGGGGAGATCGCGCGCGCGGTGGGCGACGCCGGCCGCGCGCGCCGGCTGCTGGGCTGGGCGCCGGCGATCCCGTGGGAGCGCACGCTCGCCGACGTGCTCGCCGACTGGCGGGCGCGGGCGGGCGAGGATCAGGGCGGGGCGGGCACGGCGGAGAGGATGACGAGGGCGAAGGCGTAGGGGTATTCGTCGGTCATGGTCAGCGCCAGCGCGGGCGCCATGCCGGCGGGCACCAGCGTGGCGAGGCGGCGGGCGGCGCCGCCGGTGAGCGCGAGCGTGGGCTGGCCCGACGGCAGGTTGACGACGCCGATATCGGACAGGAACACGCCCTCGCGGAAGCCGGTGCCGAGCGCCTTCGCGGCGGCCTCCTTGGCGGCGAAGCGCTTGGCCAGCGTGGCGGCGAGCAGCGCCGGGTTGCGCCGCGCCGCGCGGCCGCGCTCGGTGGGGGTGAAGACGCGGGCGAGGAAGCGCTCGCCGTGGCGGGCGATCGCCGCCTCGATGCGGCGGATGTCGCACAGATCGGAGCCGGTGCCGAGGATCATCCGGGCCTTATAGGGGAGGGGCGGCGAACCCTCCAGGCCACCGGCGGGCGCGGCAACGCCGGCTTCTCAATCGCGGGTGGGGCGGCTATCGTCGCCCCGGGCTGCGGGTTGGCACCGGCCGGACAGGGGGAGACGATGCGGTGGTTGCGCGGGCTGGGAGCGGTCGTGTTCGCCGCGGGGCTGGCGGCGGGGCTGGCGGCGGGGGTCGCGCGGGCGGCGCAGAGCCCCTCGGTGCTGGCGCGGATTCTCGCGCGCGGGACGATCCGCGTCGGGATGACCGGGGACTACCGGCCGTTCGACCTGCGTGATCCCAGGGACGGTGTCTATCGCGGGCTCGACGTCGACATGGCGCGGGGGCTGGCACGCTCGCTCGGCGTGCGGCTCGAGATCGTGCCGACCACCTGGCCCACGCTGATGGCGGGCCTCCTCGCGCACCGCTACGACATCGCCATGGGCGGCATCACCATCACCCTGCCGCGGCTGCGCACCGCCTTCTTCTCGCACCCGGTGCTGCGCGCGGGCAAGGTACCGCTGACGCTGTGCAAGAATGCCGCGCGCTTCGCGACGCTGGCCGAGATCGACCGGCCGGGGGTGAAAGTGATCGTCAATCCCGGCGGCACCAACGCCGCCTTCGACCGCGCCCATCTGCACCACGCGCAGATCGTCGTCATCCCCGACAACACCAAGACATTCGGGGAGATCCTGGCGGGGCGCGTCGATCTCATGATCACCGACAATGTCGAGGCCGAGTTGCAGCACAAACTGCATCCGGCGCTGTGCGCGGTGCATCCCGGCCATCCGTTCGACTTCGCCGAGCTGGGCTACATGATGCCGCAGGATCCGGCGCTGAGGTCCTATGTCGACGAATGGCTGCGGATCACCAGGAAGACCGGGCTCTACGGCCGGCTCCGGCGGCGGTGGATGCAGTAGGGCCGAGGTTCAGCCCAGCGCGCGGTCGACCTGGGCGACACCCTTGGTCGCGCGCAGGCCGGCGATGACGTTGGTGAGGTGGGCGAGGTCGCGCACTTCGACATCGACCAGCACCTCGAAGAAATCCTGCTGGCGGTGGACGATCTTGAGATTGGCGATCTCGCCGTCCTGGCGGGAGACGGCGTTGGTGAGATCGGCGAGCGCCGCGGCGCCGTTGGCGACGATCACGCTGACCCGGCCGAGATGGGACGCCTTGGTGCGCGCCGCGGCGGCGAGGTCCCAATCGACCTCGATGAAGCGCTCGGGGGTGGCGGCGAAGGTCTCGAGCGTGGGGCAGTTGCGGTTGTGGATGGTGACGCCCTTGCCGGTGGAGACGATGCCGACGATGCGGTCCCCCGGCAGCGGGTGGCAGCAGCCGGCGTAGCTCACCGCCATGCCGGCGACCAGGCCGGAGATCGGCACGCCGCCGAGTTCCGGCCGCGCCCCGGCGCCCTTCGCCGAGCGCGCCGGCAGGCTGGGCAGCACGCGCGAGGCGGCGGGGGTCTGGCGGAGCTCGGGATAGAGGGTGTGGACCACATCCATCGGCCCGAGGGCGCCGTTGCCGACCGCGACGTAGAGATCATCGACGGCGGTGAGCTTGAGGGTCTTGAGTGCGGTCTCGAGCAGCCGCTCGGAGCCATCGACCCCCTCCTGGCGGAAGGCCTTGGCGAGCATCGCCTTGCCCTGGTCGATATGGCCCTGGCGCTGCTGCTGGTGGACGAAGCGGCGGATGCGCGCGCGCGCCTTGCCGGTGACGACGAAGCGCTCCCACTGCGGCGAGGGGGTGCCGCCGCGCGCGGTCATGATCTCGACCTGGTCGCCGTTCTGGAGCTGGTAGCGCAGCGGCAGCAGGCGGCCGTTGACCTTGGCGCCGACGCAGGCATCGCCCACCTGGCTGTGGACGGCGTAGGCGAAATCGACCGGCGTCGCGCCGCGCGGCAGCGTGATGAGCTGGCCCTTGGGGGTGAAGCAGAAGACCTGGTCCTGGTAGAGCTCGAGCTTGGTATTCTCGAGGAATTCGTCGGGCGCGCCGGAATTGTCGAGGATCTCGAGCAGGTCCTGGACCCAGCGGAAGCGGACCAGGTCGGAGGCGGCGGCGTCGTGCTGCTTGTAGAGCCAGTGGGCGGCGACCCCGTTCTCGGCGATGTCGTGCATTTCGCGGGTGCGGATCTGGATCTCGATCTTCTGGTTGCGCGGCTCGCGCAGCGTGACGCCGGTGTGCAGGCTCTGGTAGCCGTTGGCCTTGGGGGTCGAGATGTAGTCCTTGAAGCGGCCGGCGATGACCGGGTAGGCGGCGTGGACGGCGCCGAGGGCGACGTAGCAATCCTCCCGCGTCGGCACCACGATGCGGAAGGCCATGATATCGGAGAGCTGCTCGAAGGCGACGTTGCGGCGCTGCATCTTCTCCCAGATCGAGAAGGGGGATTTCTCGCGGCCCCGTACCTCCACCTGGGCGACGCCGGCCTCGCGGCAGACGCGCTCGAGTTCGGTGCGCACCTCCTCGATCACGTCCGCGCCCTGGCCGCGCAGGAAGTTCAGCCGCGCCTCGATGGTCTGGTTGGCTTCGGGTTCGAGGACGGCGAAGGCGCGGGTTTCGAGCTCGGTCTTGACCGCGTCCATGCCGATGCGCTCGGCGAGCGGACCGTAGATCTCCATGGTCTCGCGGGCGATGCGCCGGCGCCGCTCGGGGTCGGTGACGAAGGCGAGCGTGCGCATGTTGTGCAGACGGTCGGCGAGCTTGACCAGCAGGACCCGGATGTCCTTGCTCATCGCCAGCACCAGCTTGCGGAAATTCTCCGCCTGCTTGGTGCGGTCGGACTGGAGTTCGAGCCGGGTCAGCTTGGTGACGCCATCGACTAGGCCGCCGATCTCGGTGCCGAAGCGGCGGGTGATCTCGGCCAGCGTGACCGGGGTATCCTCGATCACGTCGTGGAGCAGCGCGGTCGCGATGGAGGCGGTATCGAGCCGGTAGCCGGCCAGGATGTCGGCGACCGCGAGCGGGTGGGTGATGTAGGGGTCCCCGTTGTCGCGGCGCTGCTTGCCGTGCGCCTGCATGGCCAGCACATAGGCGGCGTCGATCAGGGCGGTGTCGGCCTTGGGGTCGTAGGCGGCGACCTTCTCGGTCAGCTCGAACTGGCGGACGATGCCGGGGCGCGCCGGGGGGGCGGCGGCTTCGGGCGCGGGCAGCCCCTCGGGCGCGCGGGCGGGCGAGGGGCTGCCCGCACCGCCGGCGCCCGCGGACATGGCGGACTACTTCCGGGCGCGGCCGCCGAGCTCGGCCTCGATCGCCGCCTCGATGTCTTCGGGCGAGAGGGTCTCGGCTTCGGCAGGGAAGCCCACGGTTTCGTCCTCGGCCGAAACGTCCTGAAGGCCGAAGATGTTCTGGTCGGTGGGGATGAGGTCCATGACCTCCTCGTCCGCCGGCTCGGGCTCGGGCTCACGGGAGAAGGAACGGATGAGGTCCTGCTCGATGCGGGCGAGGCTGATCTTTTCCTCGGCGATCTCGCGCAGCGCGACGACGGGGTTCTTGTCATCGTCACGGTCGACCGCGAGCTCCTCGCCGCGGCTGATGTTGCGCGCGCGCTGGGCGGCGAGCATGACCAGCTCGAACCGGTTCGGCACTTTCTCGACGCAATCTTCGACGGTGACGCGCGCCATCGCCCCTCTCTCCACGGAAATGGGTAAGGACAAACAGATAGGCGCGCGGATGGCGGGATGCAAGCCGCAAATGATGCGCCGCGGCAGAGGGCGGCGGCTTTGCCGACCGGCCGGCGCCCGTCTATAGGAAACGCGGCGGCGGCGCCGGCGTGCCGCCGGCGCGCGGGCGGAGGACCGGCATGGGCGAACGGCAGGCGGGGGATCCGCCACTCTATTTTTCCACCCACCTCTTCGTCTGCACCAACCGCCGCCCCGACGGGCACGAGCGGGGCAGTTGCGCGGCCAGGGGGAGCGAGAAGCTGCGCGACTACATGAAGGCGCGGGCGAAGGAGATGGGGCTCGCCGGCGTGCGGGTGAACACCGCCGGCTGCCTCGACCGCTGCGAGCAGGGACCCTGTGTGGTCCTCTACCCCGAGGGGGTGTGGTACCGGGTGGATTCGCGGGCCGCGGTGGACGCGGTGCTGGAACGCCATCTGCGCGACGGCGGGCGGGTGGCGGAGCGGATGCTGCCGGCGGAGAGCCCCGGCTAGAGCAACATCCCATCGGACGGAATCGGCCGATGGGATAAAGTTGCTCGATCAGACAACAAGATTAGAGCATGATCCGCGCACCCGCTCGCGCGGATCATGCGCTAGCTCAGCCCCCGAGCAGGAGGGCCGCGAAGACCACCGCGGCGGTGATGGCGAGGCCGGCGTGGAGCGCGACCAGCGCGCCGGGCGGGGTGCTGCCGGCGAGCGCGCGCCAGGCGAGGACCAGGCCGAGGAGGAGGGCTGCGGTGAAGAGAGCCGCCGCCAGCGGTGGGAAGGGCGCGAAGGCGGGCGGCGCGGCGCGGGCGAGCGCGCCGGCCTCGCGCCACAGCAGCGCCAGCCCGAGGCCGCCGAGCGCGCCATGGAGCGCGGCGAGACGGGGGGCGGGCGGCCGCTCGCCGATCCGCCCGGCGGCGAGGAACGCGCCGAGGGCGGCGGCGAGCGCCAGCGGATAGGCGGCAATCGGCATTCCGGATCGGGGCCTGGGCAACGTTGGGCGAGACTAGCCGCCGCCGGGGCCGGGCGGCAAGCGCTGCCCGCGCCCGATAATTGCTAAATCGTAACGAAAATGCCGCGCGAGTGCCCGGCGGCTCACGCCGGCGCAAAGCGGGGCGGGCGGCGCGGGACGCGCGCGCGGCGGGGCGAGGCGGGCGGGGCGGCGGTTGCCGCGGGCGTGCCCGCAGCGCGGGCAGCGGCGGTGGCCGCCGGTGTCGGGGCGGGCGCCGGCGTGGTGGCGGGCTGGAGCGAACCGGGCTGGGGCGAACCAGGCTGGGGCGGACCAGGCTGGGGCGGCTCGGGCGGCGGGGGGAGAGCCAGCATGCGGCAGAGCGGGCGCAGCGTGCGGCGCAGGCCGGGCGAGGCGGCGAGCAGGGCGGCCATGTCGGGATCGGCGAGGAGATGCTGGAGCTGGCTGCGGGCCGGGCAGAGCGGGGGCGGGACGACGCGGGCGAGCCAGCCCGGGCGGCGGGGCAGATGGGCCCAGGAGAGCGGGGGTGGCGCCGGCGGGAGGGGGCGGATGGTGTGGGGCTGTGGGGTGAAGGGACGGGTGATGGAAGGCCGTGTGGTGGAAGGACGGGGGGGTGCGCCGGCGGGGATGCGGGCGGCGAGGCGGGCGAAGCGGGCCGCGATGCGGCCGAGCCGCGCCCAGAGGACGCGGAACAGGGGCGCGGTGAGGACCAGTGCCACGTGATGGGCGAGGTGGGCGGGGCGGGCGAGGACGGGCCGCCCGGCGGCGGCCCGGGCCGCGGCCGCCTCGGCGGCGGCCGACTGGGCGGCGACGGCGCGGCGGAGCGCCCCGAGGATCCAGGCGAAGCGTTCGGCCGGGGTGGTGGGGAGGGTGAGCGCTTCCATGAACGGAAATAGAACATAGAGCGAGGCTCGGGCACAAGCGGAAAGTGGTCCCGCCGCCGGGGAGGCGGGGGACGGCGGAAACGGGCGGCGGCCGGAGGGCGATCACGCCGATGTGAGGGGACGGCGGGAATGCCGGCGGGTCGGAACTGGTCCTGCCGGCATTGCCAACCCTGGAGACGCGCCATGGCCGATGACCCCTCCCCCGCCGCCGACCCCTCCCCCGCTGACCCCGCCGCTGACCCCTCCGCTGATCCTTCCCTGGCCACCCCGACCCGCCGCCGGGTGATGGAGTGTGCGAGCTGGATCGGCACCGGGCTGGTGTGGACGCTCGCCGGCGGGGTGCCGGTGACGCTCGCGAGCCTCGGCGAGGCGGCGGCCGCCGGCGGCGGGTTCCGCTTCGTGCAGATCAGCGACAGCCACATCGGCTTCCGCGCGCCCGCCTATCCGGACGTGGCGGGCACCCTCGCCCACGCCGTCGCGCTCGCCCGGACGATGCGCGGGCAGGCGGCGTTCGTGCTCCACACCGGCGACATCACCCACCTCTCCCGGCCCGAGGAGTTCGACACCGCGCACCAGATCAACCAGGGTGTGGGGATGGCGATCCATCACGTGCCCGGCGAGCACGACATGCTCGACCCCGGCAAGCGACGCTACCTCGCCCGCTACGGGAAGGGCACCAAGGGCATGGGCTGGTACAGCTTCGATGCCGGCGGGGCCCATTTCGTCGGCCTCGTCAATGTGGTGGAGACGCTGCCCGACGGGCTCTGGCGGCTGGGGAGCGCGCAACTGGCCTGGCTCGCCGACGATCTGCGCGCGGTCTCCTCCTCCACCCCGGTCGTGGTCTTCGCCCACGTGCCGCTGTGGTCGGTCTATCCGCCCTGGGGATGGGGCACGGCGGACGCGCCGGCGGCCTTCGCGCTGCTGCGCCGCTTCGGCTCGGTCACCGTATTGAACGGGCATATCCACCAGGTACTACAGAAGGTCGAGGGGGACGTGCGCTTCCACTCCGCCCTCTCGACCGCCTTCCCCCAGCCCGCGCCGGGCAGCGCGCCGCATCCGGGGCCGATCCTGACCCTGAAGGCGGACGCGGTGATGCGCCATCTCGGCATCCGCACCGTCACCCTGCGGCCGGGCCGGTCGCGGCTGGCGATCATCGACCGGACGCTGGCGTGAGCGCGCGGGCAGCCCCCCTCGCGCTGGCACCGCTGCTCGCGATCCTGGTGCTCGCGGTCCTGGCGCTGGCGCCGGCCGGGGGCGCCCGCGCCGCGACGGTGCGGGTGCGCATCGCGGGCTACGCCTTCGTTCCCGCCCGCGTCCACATCCACCCCGGCGATACCGTGGTGTGGACCAACCGCGACCCGGCCACCCACACCGTGACCGCGCTCGCCGGAGGGTTCGATTCCGGCGCCCTCGGCCCCGGCCGGAGCTATCGGCGGGTGTTTCCCGCCGCCGGCTCCTTCGCCTACCGCTGCGCGCTGCACCCCGAGATGCGCGGCGTGGTCATCGTCGGCGCGCCGCCCTGAGCATGGTCCTCGCGCGCGAGGAGGCGGAACGGTTCGGGGTGCTTGCGCGGCCCGCGCTGGCGCCGCTACACCGGCTGGCGCGCGCCCTGTGCGCGGACCGGGCGCGCGCGGACGATCTGGTGCAGGAGACCTTCGTCCGCGCGCTCCGCTACTTCGGCGGCTATCAGGGGGGCGACATCCGGGCCTGGCTCGCGGCGATCATGCGCAACCTCCATCGCGGCGGCTTCACGGCCGGCCCGGCGACGGTCGATCTCGCCGCCGTGGAGGAGCCGGCCGCCCCGGGCCGGGACCCCGAGCAGGCGGCGATCCGCGCCGAGGAGGACGCGCGCCTGCGCCGCCACCTCGCCGCCCTGCCGGAGCCCCTGGCCGAGGCGCTGCGGCTGCGGGAATTCGCCGGCCTCTCCTACGCCGAGATCGCGCAGGCGCAGGGCGTGCCGGTGGGCACGGTGATGTCGCGCATCGCCCGCGCGCGAGCCCGGCTGAGAGAAAGTCTGAGCGCATGAGCTGCGAGGAACGGGAGCTGGAACTCAACGCGCTGCTCGACGGGGAACTCGACACCGCCGCCGAGCGGGCGCTGGCCGAGCATCTGGCCGGCTGCCCGGCGTGCGCGCGCACGCTGGCCGGGCTGGCCGGGCTGCGCGCCCGGCTCGCCCGGCTCGCTCCGGTGGCGCCGGTGCCGCCCGCGCTGGCAGCAAGGGTGGAGACGACCCTCGCGCGGACGGCACGGCGCGGGCGCTTCGGCTGGCCGGTGGCGGCGGGCGCG
>DAHWFB010000045.1 GCA_027326105.1 Acetobacteraceae bacterium | reverse complement strand
CGGCGGCACGCTGACCCTGGCGAGCGGCGGCAACATCGTCCAGACCAAGGGCGTCGTCGCCGCCGGAACGCTCACCGGCAGCGCCCAGCACCTGGTGCAGATCACCTCCGACGTGATCGGAACGCTCGGCAATTTCACCGTCACCGGCAGCGTCTTCCAACTCACCGACGCGGTGCCGCTCACCGTCTCCGGCGCGCTCTCGGTGGCCTTCCTGCAACTCGCGGCGGAGGGCGAGATCATCCTCGCCAACGGCGCCTCCATCACCACCACCGGCCTTCCGGCCGGCGCGCAGAGCGGGCCGAAGCCCAGCCCGCCCGGCTCCTACATCTCGGTGCTCGCTCCCGGCGGGCTCGGCACCTTCCTCCAGCAGGGCATCTCCACCCTGAACCCGAACGGGGCGCCCGGCGTGCTGCGCATCGAGCTTCCCGCCGCCGGCGGGCAGATCGTCTTCAACGATCTGATCGCTCCCACGGTGACGCTGATCCTCGCTCCCGGCGACGGTACCGCGACCGGCAAGGTCACGCTCGGCGGCCTCGAGGCGATCTCCGGCCCGAACGGCATCGGCGTCGGCGGCAGCATCAACCTGCTCGGCACCATCGGCGGCTTCGGCGGCGTGGCCGCGGCCAATACCGCGACCATCACGCCCTTCGCCTCCGCCCACTACCGGGTGAACGACTGCCCGATCCATTCGGTCAACTGCATCGTCATTCCGATCGAGACCGCACCCCTGGTCAACCCGGTCGGCAATTTCAACCTCGGGGTGGAGCGCCGGCGGCGGCGCGACGCCAACCTCGTCATCCCCATCATCGCCGCGCGGGACTTCTAGCCATGACCCTCCGCCGTTCCCTCGCCCGGCTCGCGCCACCCCTCGCCCCGGCCCTCGCGCTCCTCGCAGCACTGGCGCTCGCCGCCTGCCAGAAGCCGCCGGCGAGCGACTATGTCACCGGCATCGCCAACCCCGCCCGCCCGGTGAACGTCGTCTCCGTGGGCAACGACGCCTCCGGCGAAGCCTGCACCGAACAGGCCGCCGGCAGCGGGGCGGACATCTACTGCGGCACCTGGACCCAGCCCTCCGGCCGGGTGCGCCGGGGCGGCGCGGCCAGCGTGGAAACGCTCGCCCGCCTCGCCACCGCCAGCCCCTGGCGGCTGGCGCTCAACACCCGCTACCTGTGCGCCGCGCCGCAGAGCACCTCCATCCTCGGCGGCGCGCCCACCGAACTGATGCAGTGCACGCGGCGCATCGGCGGCTGGCCGCATATCGCCATCGTCTCGCTGCTCGGCGGGCGCGCCTGGTACGCCGACGGGGTGCTGCCCGCCCTGCCGGTGATGGAGCGCACGGTCGGCGTGCTCACCGGCCGCATCGCCCCGGCGGAGGCCTCCGCCGCCGCCCGCTCGGCGGCCGATGCCATGCTCGCCGACCGGCTGGCCCAGAAGGCCTTCACCGCCGGTGACGTCGGCACCTTCGACGAGTTGATGGCGCTCGGCACCCGCCAGAACCTGGCCGAGAATTTCGCCGCCTCCGCCCACGCCTTCCGCGGCGCGCTGCTCCTCCAGCAGAAGATCCTCGGCGCCCAGAACCCCAACACGGTTCTGCCGATGGTCTATCTCGCCCTCGAACTCTCCGATCTCGGCCACTACGACCAGGCCGCCGCCCTGTTCCAGCAGGCCGGCGCGCTCGCCCCCCACGCCGCGGATCCCGCCGCGCCGGCCCGCCTCCTCCACTATCGCGCGCTCGACCAGCTCAACCAGGACCATCTCAGCCGCGCCCTCGCCCTGCTGCGCCGCGCCGAGGCGGCCTACGCCGCCCTGGTGCCGCCGGAGACGCTGGCCGCCCAGCCGGCGAGCGCGGGCCGCGGCCTGATCGTCGCCACCGCCGGCGGCCCCAGCCTCGCCGCCATGCTCTCGGGCCAGGATCTGCTGATCGACCCGGCCACCCAGTCCGCCCTCCTCGGCGTCATCGAGACGCGGCGCTACCAGGGGGTCATCCTGCGCCTCCAGCACCATTTCCGGCAGAGCGCCGGCGCCTTCGCCTCCGCCGAGCGGCTCGCCCAGGCCAACGGGCTCAACGAGGCGATCATCACCGGCCGCATCGTCCGCTCCGCCGCCGTGCTCGCCGACGCGCGCGGCCTGGTCAACGATGCCACGCTGCGCTTTGACCGTGCCGCACTCGACTTCTCCCGCGCCCTGCCGGGCACCGCCGCGCTGGCCGAGACCGAACTCCTGCGCGGCGCCGCGCTGCGGCGTGCGAAGGACGCGGCCGGGGCACTCGCCGCCTGCCGGCGCGGCTTCGCCCTGCTCGCCGCCCTCAACGCCAGCACCCGCCCCGCCCTCGTCGGCCCCTGCCTCGATGCGCTGAACCAGGCCGCGGCGGCCGCGGATCCGGCGGCGCGCCAGGCGATCCGGGCCGAGATGTTCGCCGACTCCCAGTTCGCGGTCAGCAGCCTGACCGCGGCGGAGATCTCCCAGGCGGCCGCCGGTCTCGCCGCCAGCAACCCGAAGGTCGCCGCCGCCATCCGCGCCCAGAGCGACGCCCGGGCGAAGCTCACCGATCTCGAGCGCCGCCGCGACCTGCTCGCCCGTCCCAGCCCGGGCCAGCCGCCGGCGAGCCCCAAGGTGATGGCCGCCCTCGACCAGCAGATCGCCGCCGCCACCGCGGCCGCCAACGAGGCGGAATCGGCGGTCCAGGCAGCCGATCCCGGCTTCGCCGCCTTCACCCAGCAGGTGGTGCCCGCCGCCGCCGTGTTCGCCGCGCTGCGGCCGGACGAGGCCTTCGCCTCCATCCTGCTCACCCCGCGTGCGAGCTACACCTTCCTGCTCCACGCCGGCCACATCGGGCTCGCCCGCGGGCCGGTCGGGGAACCGGCGATGGACAAGCTCGTCCACCGCCTGCGCGCCAGCATCGAGCCCACGACGGCCGGCCTGCCCGCCTTCGCCATGGTGACCGCCTACCGCATCTGGAGCGACACGCTCGGCGGCGTCGCCCACGGGCTCGCCGGCGTGCGCTCGCTGGTGGTCGCCCCCACCGGGCCGCTGCTCTCCATCCCCTTCGCGCTGCTGCCGACGAAGCCGGCGCCGGCGACCGATCTCGCCGGCGCGCCCTGGCTGATCCGCAAAGTCGCCGTCGCCCACGTCCCCGCGCCCGCGACCTTCGTCGCCCTGCGCAAGAGCGCCGCCGGCCGCCAGGCGCCACAGGCCTGGTTCGGCTTCGGGGACTTCCACCCGGTGACGCTGGCCCAGGCGGAGGCGACCTTCCCGCCCGCGACCTGCGGTGACAACGCGCAGCTGCTCGCCGGCCTGCCGCCGCTACCCGGCGCAATCCGCGAGCTGTCCGCCGCCCGCGCCATCCTGGGCGCGACCCCGCGGGACGAACTGCTCGGCGCCGCCTTCACCGCGGCGGATGTCGGCCGCGCCGATCTCGCCCGCTTCCGCATCCTCCACTTCGCCACCCACGCGCTGCTGCCCACCGACCTCGCGTGCGAGAACCAGCCCGCGGTGGTGACCTCTGCCCCCGCCGGCGCGCCGAACGCCAGTGGCGCGCTGCTCACCGCCGCCGCCATCTCGAAGCTCCACCTCAACGCCGATCTCGTCATCCTCTCCGCCTGCAACACCGGCGGGCCCGGCGGCGCGGCGGGCGAAAGCCTTTCCGGCCTCGCCCGCGCCTTCTTCAAGGCCGGTGCGCGGGCGCTGTTGGTCACCCACTGGTCGGTGAACGACCAGGCGGCGGCCTATCTCATCGCGTTGACGCTCAACGATCTGCGCAAGGGCACCTCGGGCGGCATCAGCGGCAGCCTGCGCGCCGCCGAGCTTTCCATCCTCGCCCGGGCCGGCCACGGCCTGCCGGCGGAAATCGCCTACCCGTTCTTCTGGGCTCCCTTCGCGGTAATCGGAGACGGCGGGGCGGCGCTGCCGGCGGCGAGCGCCGCGCTCCCGCTGCCGGGCGCTCCGGGCTAGTTGTCGAGTCCCTCCCGCCTCGGGCAGGATGGCGGCATGGCAGACGAAAAGCTCGGCAAATACGAAATCCGCGCGACGCTGGGGCGCGGCGCGATGGGCGTGGTCTATGACGGGTTCGATCCCGCGATCGACCGGCGGGTGGCGATCAAGACCGTCAAGCGCCCCGACCCCTCGGATGCCGAGGCGATGGAGGAGTTCGCCCGCTTCAAGCGCGAAGCCCAGGCCGCCGGCCGCCTCGCCCACCCCAACATCGTCGGCGTCTTCGACTACGGCGAGACCGACACCATCGCCTACATCGTCATGGAGTTCATCGACGGCGAATCGCTGAAAGCCAAGCTCGACCGTCACGAGCGCGTGCCGCTCGCGGAGACCGTGCGGGTGATGGAGGAATTGCTCGGCGGGCTGCAATTCAGCCACGACCGCGGCGTGGTGCATCGCGACATCAAGCCCGCCAACATCATGCTGACCAGGGACGGCCGGGTGAAGATCGCCGATTTCGGCATCGCCCGCATCGAATCGAGCTCGATGACCCAGGCCGGCGCGGTGCTCGGCACTCCCGCCTACATGTCGCCCGAGCAGTTCATGGGCCAGACCGTGGACGCGCGGACCGACATCTACTCCGCCGGCGTGGTACTGTTCCAGTTGCTCACCGGCGAGCGCCCGTTCGAAGGCAGCATGACCTCGATCATGCACAAGGCGCTCAACACCGCCCCCCCGCGCCCCTCCGAGCTTTCCGTCACCGCCCCCGCCGGGCTCGATTCTGTGGTGGCGAAGGCGATGGCCAAGCGGCCGGAGGGCCGCTACGGCTCGGCGGCCGAATTCGCCCGCGCCATCCGTGAAGGCGCCGCCGCGACGCCACCCTCGCCCCCGCCGGCCGAAGCCGCCCCGCTCGCCGGCGTCCTGGCCGGCGCGGACGCGGAGGGGACCATCGTCGCCTCCCGCCCGAAGCCCCCGCCGCGGCCGACGGCACCGCCCCCGCCCGCGACCCAGCCATCGCCCCCGCCCGGGCGCGGGCGCCTGCCGCTGATCGCCGGCGCGCT
>DAHWFB010000018.1 GCA_027326105.1 Acetobacteraceae bacterium | reverse complement strand
CGCGGCGCCTTCGGATAGACCACCAGCGTCTCGCCGGCCAGATCCTCGAGCCGCAGCGCACCGGCCTGCGCCGCCAGCCGGTGCCCCGGCGCCAGCGCGACGACGAGCCTCTCGTTGCGCAGGAGCGTGCGCTCCAGCGCGGGGTCCTCGAAGGGGATGCGCCCGAAGCCCACGTCGATGCGCCCCTCCTTCAGGGCGGCGATCTGTTCGAGCGAGGTCATTTCGAGCAGGGTGAGATCGACGCCGGGCCGCGCCGCGCGGAAGGCGCGGATCACCTCCGGCAGATAGCCATAGAGGGTGGAAGGCACGAAGCCGATCGCGAAGCGGGTCAGCTCGGCCTGGCGCAGCCGCCCCGCGAGCGCCTTGATCTCCTCGAGCCGGTCGAGGATCTGCACCGCCTGTTCGAAGATCAGCCGCCCGGCGTCGGTCAGCGCCAGCGGGCGGCTCGCGCGGTCGAACAGCGCCACACCGCATTCCTCCTCGAGTTGCCGAATCTGGCGGCTCAGCGGCGGCTGGGCGATGTGCAGCTTTTCGGCCGCGCGGGTGAAGTTCCGCTCGCGCGCCACGGTGACGAAATAGCGGAGCTGGCGGGACTCCACGCGATACCTCCCAGGTATGGTCGCGATGAATTTAGTCTTGGATCTGCGGGCACGGAAGGCGCGAGAAGACATCCACGCCGATCGTGCCGCCCCACAAGAAGCCCCCCATAAGACGCCCGAGGAAGCCAGATCATGCCCGATACCGCGCCGCGGACCATCGCCGAAGCCCTGCAGGACGACCCCGCGACGGGAACCTTCCGCGTCGCGCGCGACATCTTCACCGACCCGGATGTCTTCGAACTCGAGATGAAGCACATCTTCGAGGGCAATTGGATCTATCTCGCGCACGAGAGCCAGATCCCGAACAGGAACGACTATTTCACCACCCATATCGGCCGCCAGCCAATCTTCATCGCCCGCAACCGCAACGGCGAGCTCGGCGCCTTCATCAACGCGTGCAGCCACCGCGGCGCCATGCTGTGCCGCCACAAGCGGGCGAACAAAGCCACCTACACCTGCCCGTTCCATGGCTGGACCTTCAACAACTCGGGCAAACTGCTCAAGGTGAAGGACCCGGAAGGCGCCGGCTATCCCGAAAGCTTCAACCGGGGCGGCTCGCACGACCTCACCCGCGTTCCCCGCTTCGAGTCCTATCGCGGCTTTCTCTTCGGCAGCCTCAACCCCGAGGTGCTTCCGCTCGCCGAACATCTCGGCGAGGCCGCCAAGATCATCGACCTGATCGTCGACCAGTCGCCCCAGGGGCTCGAAGTGGTGCGCGGCGGATCGAGCTACGTCTACGACGGCAACTGGAAGCTCCAGACCGAGAATGGCGCGGACGGCTATCATGTCAGCGCGGTGCATTGGAACTATGCCGCGACCACCAGCCGGCGCAAGGAGGCCGAGCAGCCCGACAACATCCGCGCCATGAGCGCGGGAAGCTGGGCCAAGCAGGGCGGCGGGTTCTATTCGTTCGAGCATGGCCACCTTCTGCTCTGGACCAATTGGGCCAACCCGGAGGACCGTCCCAACTGGGACCGGCGCGAGGAGCTCGCCGCCCGCTACGGCCAGGCCCGCGCCGACTGGATGGTGCAGCGCAGCCGCAACCTCTGCCTCTATCCCAACGTCTATCTGATGGACCAGTTCAGCTCCCAGATCCGCCACTATCGCCCGCTCTCGGTCGACAAGACCGAGGTCACCATCTACTGCATCGCGCCCAAGGGCGAGGCGCCGGAAGCGCGCGCCCACCGCATCCGACAGTACGAGGATTTCTTCAACGCCTCGGGCATGGCGACCCCTGACGATCTCGAGGAATTCCGTGCCTGCCAGATGTCCTATCTCGCTCATGCGGCGCGCTGGAACGACATGAGCCGCGGCGCCACCCATTGGATCAGCGGCGCCGACGAGGCCGCCCGCGCGATCGGCCTCGCGCCGCTGATGAGCGGGGTGCGCACCGAGGACGAAGGCTTGTTCGTCGTCCAGCACAAATACTGGCAGCAGGCGATGCGGCAGGCCCTCGCCGCCGCGCCCGCCGAGCAGAAGTGAGAGGAGTGATGGCGATGTCGCTCAGCCAGAACACCAGCCCCGCCACCGCGCTCTCCATCGAGGACGTGCGCCAGTTCCTCACCCGCGAGGCCCGCCATCTCGATGACAAGCAATGGGACGAATGGCTCGCGCTCTACGCCGCCGACGTGGAGTTCTGGATGCCGTCATGGGACGACGAGGACCGGCTGACGGAGGATCCGCAGTCCGAAATTTCGCTGATCTGGTATGGCAACAAGGGCGGGCTCGAGGATCGCGTCTTTCGTATCCGCACCGACCGATCGAGCGCCACCAGCCTGCCCGAGCATCGGACCTCGCACAACATTTCCAACGTCGAGATCCTGGAGCAGGGTGCCGGCCTCTGCCAGGTCCGCTTCAACTGGGTGACCTTCAGCTATCGCTACAAGACGGTGGATACATATTTCGGCACCTCCTTCTACACCCTCGATACCAGCGGCGCGGCACCGCTGATCCGGCGCAAGAAGGTGGTTCTGAAGAACGACTATATCCATCACGTCGTCGATATTTATCAGATCTGAACCGAATATTTCTAAGCCTGCGGCAGGGAAACTCTCCATGGCATACAGCATCGCGCTCAACTTCGAAGACGGTGTCACGCGCTTCATCGAAGGCCGCGAGGGCGAAACGGTGGCCGACGCCTCGTACCGTGTCGGCATCAACATTCCGCTAGACTGCCGCGACGGCGCCTGTGGCACCTGCAAATGCCGGGTCGAGCAGGGCAGCTATGACGGCGGCTCCTACATCGAGGACGCGCTCACCGGGGAGGAGGCCGCCGCCGGCTTCGCGCTCGCCTGCCAGATGCGGGCGAAATCCGACCTCGTGCTCGCGATCGCCGCCTCCTCGGAACTGTGCAAGACCCGTGGCCAGAGCTTCAAGGCGCGGCTGGAGCGGGTGGAGCGCCTGTCCGCGACGACGCTCGGCTTCACCCTGTCGGGCACCGGCCCGCTCGCCTTCCTGCCCGGCCAGTATGTCAACATCGAAGTGCCCGGCACCGACCAGAAGCGTTCCTATTCCTTCAGCTCGCCCCCCGGCACCGAGACCCTCTCGTTTCTCATCCGCGACATCCCGCGCGGCCGCATGAGCACCTATCTGCGGGACGAGGCCGAGCCCGGCGCGCCGATGGAGATCACCGGCCCCTCCGGCAGCTTCTATCTGCGCGAGATCCGCCGCCCGCTCCTCTTTCTCGCCGGCGGCACCGGGCTCGCGCCGTTCCTCTCCATGCTCGGGCGCATCGCCGCCACCACCACCGGCGGCTTTCCCGTCCATCTCGTGTTCGGCGTCACCAACGACGCCGATCTGGTCGAGATTCCCCGTCTCGAAGCCTTCGCCCGGACCATCCCCGGCTTCACCTTCGCCACCTGTGTCGCCGCCGCCGAAAGCGCCCACCCGCGCAAGGGCTACGTCACCGAGCATATCGCGCCCGGGCATCTGCGCGGCGGCGAGGTGGATGTCTATCTCTGCGGTCCGCCGCCGATGGTCGAGGCGGTGCGGTCCTGGCTCGCGGCCACCGGCGTCGCGCCGGCCAATTTCTACTACGAGAAATTCTCGCCGAGCGGCGCAGTCACCGCCATCGGCGAATCCCACCCCGGCCAGGCCTGACGGCACGAGCGCAGGAGAGGCCCATGAACGATTTCGCCAACCGCTTCGCCGGCAAAGTGGCTCTCGTCACCGGGGCGGCGCAGGGCATCGGGCGCGAGGTGGCGCTGCGCCTCGCCCGCGAGGGCGGCGCGGTCGTGCTGGTCGATCGTGCGGGCCTCGTCCATGAGGTCGCTGCCGAAGCGGTGGCGGCGGGCGCGGGCGCGTGCGGGTTCGAGGCCGACCTCGAAACCTTTGCCGGCGCGTGCGCGGCCGTCGAGGCAGCGCGCGCGCGGTTCGGGCGCATCGACATCCTCGTCAACAACGTCGGCGGCACCATCTGGGCGCGGCCCTACGCCGCATATGCGCCAGCGCAGATCGAGGCCGAGATCCGCCGCTCGCTCTTTCCCACGCTCTGGTGCTGCCGCGCCGTCCTGCCCGTCATGCTCGCCGGCGGCGGCGGGACCATCGTCAATGTCTCCTCGGTGGCTACCCGAGGCATCAACCGCGTGCCCTACGCGGCGGCCAAGGGGGGCGTGAACGCGCTGACCGCGAGCCTCGCCATGGAATACGCGGGCCACGGCATCCGCGTCTGCGCGACCGCCCCCGGCGGCACCGAGGCGCCCCCGCGGCGCATCCCGCGCAACCGCGACGCCGCCGCACCCGACCCGCGCGAGGCGGGCTGGTGGGACGAGGTCGTGGCCCAGACCAAGGCGTCATCCTTGCTGCATCGCTACGGCAGCACCGCGGAGCAGGCGGCGGCGATCCTGTTCCTGGCCTCCGACGAGGCCGCCTACATCACCGGGGTCACCCTGCCCGTGGCGGGCGGGGATCTCGGCTGAGCCACGCCGGCCGGAGCGCCGCTCGCGCCGAGCATCAACCCAACCCGCCCGAGGGCGGCCACAACGGAGGAGAATGCCGTGACCGACAGTCTGATGAACACCCCCGAAGTCAACCGCCTGCTCGCCAAGGTCGGCGGCGCCGACAACGCGAACGGCAACGCGCGCGTCAAGGCCATCGTGCAGCGCGTCGTCGCCGACATGTTCCGCACCATCGAGGAGTTCGACATCACCCCCGACGAGTTCTGGGCGGCGGCGAGCTATCTCACCGCGCTCGGCCAGGCCGGCGAGGTCTGGCTGCTCATTCCCGGTCTCGGGCTCGAGACCTTTCTCGATCTCCGGCTCGACGAGGCCGAGCGCAAGGCCGGCATCGCCGGCGGCACGCCGCGCACCATCGAGGGCCCGCTCTACGTCGCCGGCGCGCCGCTGGTGAAGGGCGAGGCGCGGCTCGACGACGGCACCGAGCAGGGCGAGGTGCTGTTCATGGAGGGCCAGGTGCGCGACACCGAAGGCCGCCCGCTCGGCGGCGCCATCGTCGATGTCTGGCACGCCAACACCCGCGGCGGCTACTCGCACTTCGATCCCACCCAGAAGCCCTACAATTTCCGCCGCCGGATCGAGACCGACGCCGAAGGCCGCTATCGCTTCCGCTCGCTGCTGCCTTCGGGCTACGCCTGCCCGCCGGCGGGACCGACGCAGAAGCTGCTCGACCAGCTCGGCCGCCACGGCAACCGCCCCGCGCACATCCACTTCTTCGTCTCCGCCCCCGGCCACCGTCATCTCACGACCCAGATCAACATCGACGGCGACACCTATCTGCACGATGATTTCGCCTTCGCCACCCGCGACGGGCTGATCCCCGCCGTGCACCGCGAGAGCGACGCGGAGGTGATCCGCGCGCGCGGCCTGAACGCGCCCTTCGCCCGGATCGCGTTCGATTTCGTGCTCAGCCGCGAGGTCAAGACCGCGCCGGCAACCCTGGTCCACCGCGACCACGCCCCGGCGGCCTGAACCGCCCGCACCCGCCGGCGGCGCCTCGCGCCCCGGCGGGCGCTACCCGACCCTCGCGGCCGTCTCGCCCGCTCGCGGAGAAGCTCCATGCCCGAAAGCCCCGTTCCCGTCGCCGCCGATCTGCGCCCGGGCCTTGCCATCGCCGCCGTGCGCAGCACCATCGTGGACGTACCCACGGTGCGCCGCCACCAGCTCTCCTCGCTTTCGGTCAGCGCGCAGAGCTACGTCATCGTCGAGATCCGTCTCGCCAACGGGATCGAGGGCATCGGCGAGGCGGCAACCCTCGGCGGGCCGCGATGGAGCGAGGAATCGGTCGAGAGCATCAAGGCCGCGGTCGACGCCTATCTCGCCCCCGCGGTGATGGGTTTCGCCGCCGACCGTTTCGAGGCGGTCGGCACGCGCCTCGATACGGCCGCCAAGCGCAACCACGCGGCCAAGGCGGCGATCGAGACCGCGCTCTTCGATGCCGTCGGCAAGACGCTCGGCGTGCCCGCCTCCGCGCTGCTCGGCGGGCGCGCGCGCGAAAGGGTGCCGGTGTTCTGGACACTCGCTTCCGGTGACGCCGCCCAGGAAATCGCCGAGGCCGAGAGCAAGCTCGCCCAACGGCTGCACGACCGCTTCAAGATCAAGATCGGCGCCCTCGAGCCGGAGGCCGATCTCGCCCGTCTGCGCCGCCTCGCCGCGGCGCTCGCGGGCCGGGCGCGGCTGATCGTCGACGCCAACCAGGCCTGGGACGAGCCCACCGCAGTGCGCTGCCTGCCGCAACTCGCCGAACTCGGCATCGCGCTGGTCGAACAGCCGCTCCCGGCCTGGAACATCGCCGGCATGGCGCGGCTGCGCGCGCGGGGTGGCGTGCCGCTGATGGCCGACGAATGCGTCTTCTCCGCCCACGACATGTTCGCCGTCGCCGCCGCAGGCGCGGCCGACGTGGTCTCGCTCAAGCTCGTCAAACACGGCGGGCTGCTCAACATGCGCAAGGTCGCGGCGGTCGCCGAAGCGGCGGGCATCGGCCTCTACGGCGGCTGCCTGCTCGAAAGCTCCATCGGCGCCGCCGCGCATCTTCAGCTGTTCGGCGGTCTGCGCCGGCTGGACTGGGCGTGCGAGCAGTTCGGTCCGCAGATCCTCACCGACGATCTCGTCACCGAACCCTTGCAGTTCGCCGATTTCGCGGTCCACCTGCCGGCGGGGCCGGGCATCGGCGTGACGCTCGATCCCGCCAAACTGCGCCGCTACGCGCGCTCCTGAAGGAGACTTCCATGCTCTATTGCGTGCAGATGGACATCACCGTGCCGCACGATTTTCCCGCCGATCGCTTCGCGGCCCTGAAGGCCGCGGAGAAGGAGACGTCCCAGGCGCTGCAGCGCGCCGGCAAGTGGCCGCACATCTGGCGCGTCGCCGGGCGCTACGCCAACATCAGCATCTTCGATGTCGCCGACCATGACGAGTTGCACGCGATCCTCGCCGCCCTGCCGCTCTTTCCCTTCATGGCGATCTCGGTGACCCCGCTGGCCCGCCATCCCTCCGCGATCGGCTGAGCGCGGCCGGCAGTGTGCGCGCGACAGTGTGCGCGCGCCAGTGTGCGCGCGCCAGTGTGCGCTCGCCAGTGTGCGCTCAGGCCGTCCTGCGGCTGAGGCCGCTGCCCGCGGCGGCGAGGACGGCGATGATCACCCCGCCCTGCACCATGTCCTGGATGCCGCCGGGCAGCCCCGCGATCTGCATGGTGGTGACGATGAGGATGAGGAACACCGCGCCCGAAAGCGTGCCGAGCGGGGTCGCGCTGCCACCGAAGATCGGTGTCCCGCCCACCACCACCGCGCCCACCGATTGCAGCAGATAGGGCCTGCCCATTTCGAGAAAGGCCCCGCCCGCGTGCGCCGAGAGCAGCGCCCCGTCGAGGGAGGCGAGCAGGCCGCTGAGCAGGAAGGCCGCGGCGGTGACGCGGGCCACCCGAGCGCCCGCGAGCCTCGCCGCCACCGCATTCTGCCCCACCGCCATCAGCGTGCGCCCGTAGCCCGTGCGCCGGATCAGGAGCGAGGCGCAAGCGGCGAGGCCGGTCGCGAGCAGGAGGATGATCGGCACCCCGAACACCCGCCCCACCGCGAGTGCATGCAGGGCGGGGCTGACCGCGAAGGTGGTGAAGCGTCGGTTGGTCAGCAGGGTCGCGGTATCGAGCACATAGCCCACCGCGAGTGTGGCGATGATCGCCGGAATGCGCAGTTTCAGAATGAGAAACGCATTGGCCGCGCCGGTGACGATCCCGATCGCCGCGATCGCCGGCAGAGCCAGGATGAGTCCCGCGTCGGTGCCGCGCGAGAGGATCATGGTGGCATAGGCGGAGAGGGTGATCACGCTCGGGATGGAGAGATCGATGTTGCCGCCCCCGGTCGCCACCGCGAACATCTGCCCCGTCGCCACCACCGCGAGGAAGGCGGCCGAGGCGGCGACGCCGGAGAGGCTCTGCAGGCTGAACCGCGCGGTGGTGATGGCGAGCACGAGCCAGAGCAGCAGAATCCCGATCGCAGAAAAACTCCAGCGGTTGGCGCGCAGCCAGGCCAGCGCGCTCATCGCCGCCGCCATGCCAGCGCCTGGCGCAGCATCAGGATGCCGATCAGGAGGCCGCCCTGGACGGCGGCGTTATAGTCGGTGGAGACGTCGAGAAAGCCGAGCAGACTGCCGATCAGCGACAGGCTGAGCGCGCCGCACACCACGCCGAGCGGCGCGATCTCGCCTCCCGCGAGCGCGCAGCCGCCGACCACGACGGAAGCGATGCTCAGCAGCGTATAGGAGCCCCCCGCATTGATGTCCGAGGCGGTGTTGATCGCGGTCATCGCGAGGCCCGCGGTCAGCGCGAAGGCGCCGGCGATCGCGTAGCGCAGCATCGCCCCGTACCGCGCCGACCACCCGCCCTGCACCATCGCGCGCGGGTTCGCCCCGAAGCCGCGCAGCACGGCGCCCAGCCGCGCGCCGTTGAGCAGTGCGGCGACCGCGGCGGCGGCCAGGATGCTCACGATCGAGGCGGGCACGCCAAGGACATGGCCCGAGGCCAGCGCGGCGAGCCAGGCCGGCGCGCTGCCGCCCGGCGTCGGTTGCAGCGCATAGCCGATGCCGGCCCAGATGAAGGAGGCGCCGAGCGTGACCACGATGGCCGGAATCGCGCGCGCCTGCATCAAGAGCCCGAGCAGCGCGTAGCCGCCGAGGGCAAGCGCGAGCGTGAGCAGGCCGAGCGCGGGGCGGGCCGGCAGAACCGTCGCGCTCAACACATTGGCGAGGCCGGCGAAGGCGCCGACGCCGAGATCGATCTCGCTGCCACCCACCACGAACATCTGCCCGCAGGCGACGAACACCAAAGGCACCGCCGCGCCGGCCAGGAGATCGAGTCCGAACAGGCTCGCGGCATTGCGGTTGAGCGCTGCGATCAGCGCGAACAGCAGCGCGAGAACGATCGCCGGCACCAGCTTCGGCAGATGCCCGCCCAGGCCGCGGCCGCGCCGGCCGGGAGCGTGCGCGGCCCGCGCGCCGACACGTTCGGCGAAGGCTGCGGAGAGGATCGCGTCTTCCGACGCCGCCGCCCCTTCGAGCGTGCGCCGCACTTCGCCCTCGTGGAACAGCAGCACCCGGTCGCACTCGAGAAACTCGATGGTCTCCGAACTGTACCAGACGACCAGCTTGCCCGCCCCCGCGGCAGCGCGGATCAGCCGGTAGAATTCCTGCTTCACCGCGACATCAACGCCGCGGGTCGGATCGTCGAGCAGGATGATCTCGGCGTCCGTCATCAGCGCCCGCGCCATCAGCACTTTCTGCTGGTTGCCCCCGGAGAGCGAGAGAATCGGCGCCCCCTGCCGTTCGGGCGGCAGCTGCACGGAGTCGAGCCAGGGCCGCGCGGCGGTGTACTCGGCGGCGGGGTTCAGCCAAGCCAGCGCCCGCCCGGTCGCGATCCGCCCGATGGTCGCGTTGGCGAGCACGTTCCACAGCGGAAAGACGCCTTCGCCGCGCCGGTCGCCCGACACGTAGGCGGCGCGCGCCCGACAGCGGACGCCCGCCCGCGCCTGGCCTCCGGCGGCGGCGTGCAGGGCGCGCAGGAACTCCGGCTGCCCGCTGCCTTCGAGCCCGGCGAGCCCGATGATTTCACCTCCGGCGAGGCGGAGCGGCGTCGCGGCGAAGGGGGGCGAAATCTCGGCGAGCACGGCGCCGGGCGTCCGCGCCACGCCCGATGCGGCCTGCACCGTGGCGAGCGTCGCCGCCGCTTCGCCGGCCATCGCTTCCACCATCTGGGGAACGGCCAGTGCCGTGGCCGCGGCGTCGCGCACCAGCCGCCCGTTGCGCATGACGAGGATACGGCCCGCCAGCGCCGCGACTTCGTGCAGCTTGTGGCTGATGAAGATCACCGCGACCCCCGCCTTTGCACGGGCGGCGATGAAGCGCTGCAGATCCTCGCTCCGCCGCACGTCGAGCGCGGAGGTGGGTTCGTCGAGAATGAGGATGCGCAGCCGCGGGTCGGCGCTCGCGCGCGCGATCTCGACCATCTGGCGCTGCGCGATCGCGAGCGTTCCCACCGGCGCGCGTGGGTCGATGCCGTTGCCTGGAAAGATCGCCTCGAGGTGGGTGCGCGCGAGCGCCTCGAAGCGGCGATGCCAGAGCACCGAGCGCCCGCCCGCGGTCGGCTGTTCGACATAGAAATTCTCGGCGACGGTGAGGCTCCCGCAGAGCGAAAGTTCCTGGTGGACGATACGGATTCCGCTCTCCCGCGCGCGCTGCGGGCTGAACCGCGCGAAATCGACCTCGGCTCCGGCGACCTCGATGCGGCCACCGTCGGGCAGGGCGACGCCGGCGAGGATGCGCATCAGGGTGCTCTTGCCGGCGCCGTTGGCCCCGATCAGCCCGACCACCTCGCCCGGCGCGATCGCGAAGGAAAGCGCCTGGTTCGCGATGGTCGGACCGTAGGATTTGGTGATGGCGGAAAGCACCAGCACCGGCCCCGCCGCGGCGGGCGGCGGGGGTGGAGCCGCCACCGCCGCCCTTGCGTCGGGCGCGTTCATCGTGGCGCGTCCTGCTTCCTCACGCGCGGCTCACTTCCCGTGCAGCAGATGCGCCTTCACCCAGGCATTGGTGTAGGTCGGGCTGACGATGGTGCCCGGCTTCATGCTCGCGAATTGTGCGAGGTTCTTCGCGGTGACGGTCGCGACCGGCATCACCATGTAGTTGGGCGCCTTGGCACCTTTCAGAATATCGAGCGTGAGCCAGAAGGCCGCGCCGCCGATACCGGGCGTGGTGTTCATCGAGATGGTGGTGTAGCCGTTCTTCTTGGCCTCCGCCGCCCACCAGTGGATGAAGTTGGAGCTGCCCCCGCCGGCGATGATCGGCGGCTTGTTGGCGTAGCTGCCGCCATATTGCACGAAGGCCTGGGCGATGCCGTAGTCGTCGCCGCCGCCCTGCGCGAGCACCGCGGCGATGTGGGGAAGGCTCGGCAGCACGTTGCTCACCGCCGCCTGCGCGACCGAGCCGGTGGCCTGGCCATAGACCGTGGCGGCGACCTTGACAGCGGGGTATTTCTTCACCACCGCCATCTGCGAGGCGTACATGTCGTGGTCCGGCGCCGAGCCCTTCACCCCGCGCACGACGACGATGTTGCCCTTGCCGCCGATCTTGTCGAGGATCCACTTGGTCATCGTCGCCTGGTAGCCGGTGAAGTCGAAGTTGAGCTTGTAGGAACAGGGAGCGCTGACGATCGAGTCGAAGGCGAGCACGGTGATGCCGGCGGCGCAGGCCTTGGCGATGATGCCGTTGAGCGCGGTGTTGGAAGCAGAATCGATAACGATCGCGTTGACGTGCTTGAGGATGAGGTCGCTCATCTGGGCCATCTGCTGCGCCACCGAGCCGTCGCCGTTGAGGATGATGTAGTTCGAGATCAGCCCCTGCTTCTTCGCGGCCATCGCCGCGGCCTGGAACGCCTCGACCATCTGGTGGCGCCAGGTGTTGCCGTAATAGGCGTTGGAGAGCGCGATCACCGGCGCAGCGGCGCGCGCCGGCGGAGGTGCCGCGAGCGCGAGCGTGGCGGCGGTGAGAGCGAGAAGCCATCTCCGGGAGAATGCAGCCATCGTTTCCTTCCTTTCCTCTTGGTCTCGTTTGGGATGAGCCGCGATGGGCCCGCGGATGGGCGCGGCCCCGGTCACGGCGCGGTCTCACGCATCGCAGATCGCCTCCACCGAGCGGCGCACCGCCTCGGGGGCGAATACGCGCTCGAGCCAGCCGTCACGGAAGATCACCGGTCTCGCCTCGGCGATCGCCTTGAGCGCGCCATCGGAAAAGCGTCCCTCGGGGAAGATTCCGAAGGCGATCGCGAGCTCGATGGTGAGATGGCCGAGCAGGAAATCCTCCGCCGCCGGGCGCGGCACGCCCCGGCGCACCGCCTCGTCCACCGCCGCGCGCAGGGCGAGGCTGAAGGTGGCGCCGACGGTTTCCGAGAGCGCCGGCTCGAGAATGGCGAGCTGCTCGACGGTGCACCGGTGCGCGCGCATCACCGGCTTGTAGATGGTGCGCGCGATCTCCTCGCAGAGCGCGTAGTGCGCCTCCGGCCCCTGCATCAGCGCGCAGACGATGTGCTGGCGCGCGTGCACGCCGCCGAAGAAGTCGCGCTTCGCCGCCGCCTCGGTCTCCTCGTTGAAGAGCGGCGGATGGCAGGGGTGGGTGACGAAATAGGTGACATCCGCCCGCGCCGGCAGCCGCCCGGCGTGGGGGGCCGCGGCATCGAGCATGATGATCGCCGTGCCCGGCCTGAGCTTGTCGATGAAGCCATGGGCGATGCGCCCGATCAGCCGGTCCGGCACCGCCATCAGCACCACATCGGCAGCAGCGAGCGCCTCCGTCTCGCCGACGCACTCCGCGCCCTCCGCCTGCCGAAGCCGCTCGCGCCCCGCCGCCGAGACCTCGACGTGATCGACCTCGAAGCGCGAGCCGCGGAGATTGGCGGCGAGCCGCACTCCCATTTTGCCGCCCGCGCCGAGCAGCGCTATGCGTGTCATGTCCCGGTTCTCCTGGAATATGCGAGAGTTTCACCGCCCCGGCGGACGGTTTCGAAAAAGTCGGCCGCACCCATCTGCCCGCCCTTGAAGACGAGTTCGCGCGGCCCCGCGCCCTGCGCACCATGGGCGAGGCAGAGCGGCGCGCCCGGCGCCAGCGGCGCGAGCGCGGTCAGCGCGCGCACCCCGAGCGCCTCGGCGGCCTGGCCCGAACTGTCGCCCCCCGCTACGACCCCGCGCGCGAGCCCGCCTTCGCCCATCACGCGCGCGAGCAGCCGCCCGAGGCCGGTGCCGATGCGCGCCTGGACCACCGCAAGCGGCACGCCCGCGGCCTCGGCGGCGGCCCGGGTGCGCGCGATCGCCGGATCGTCCGGGCCGCGGGCGGTGTAGGCGAGCGGGCTGCGCCCTGCCGCCAGCGCGGCGAGCGCGGCGCCTGCGCCACGCTCGATCTCCGCCTCCCAGAGCGCCGCGTCGGCGGCGGCGGCGGCATCGAGCGGCAGGAGCGCGAAGCCCGCCGCGCCGGCCGCGTCGATCTGGGCCGCCGTGTGCGGCGAGCAGGAGGCGGAAACCGCGGCCACCAGCGCGACCGGCGCCGCCCGCTCCGGCCGTTCGGCCACCGCCAGCGCGCCGCTCGCCCGCCAGTGGGCGATGAGCGCATATTCCACGCCCTGCGAGCCGATGGCGAGCAGGCGCTCGCCGCGATGGCGCCAGATCAGCCCGCCCGCTTCGGCGAGCGAGGCGGGGTCGAGCGCGTCGAGCGCCACGATCTCGGCACCCTCCGCCCGCACCCGTGCCAGCGCCGCCCCGGCGCGGCCTTCGCCGAGCGCGAGGATATCGACGAGCCCGATGGGGCGCGCGGTCTGGCGGGCGAGGTGGCGGCGGACGTCGGCCTCGCCCATCGGCGTGACCGGGTGGTGCGCCATGGTGGGGTGGCGGTCGAGGCGATGGACCGCCTCGCCGGCGCGGGCGAACAGCGTGCCGAAGACCTGCCAGCGCCCGAGCGGCGGAGCGGCGACCAGCAGCGGGTGCCACTCCCCGCCCAGAATCGGCACCGCGAGATCGACGGCGCACCCGATGGAGCCGATCGCGGGCGCGGAATCGAAGGTGGAACAGACCTTGTAGTGGGCGAGCGGCGCGCCGAGCGCGGCGAGCGCGCGAAAGGCGGGCGGCAGATGCTCGGCCATCCATTCCGGGCTCTGCGCCCGCGCGGTCCCGGCGATGCCGACGGCGCGGCGGCCGGGAAAGCGCGCGAGATCGGCCGTCGTCGGCGCCGCGAGGAAAAGAACCGTGGGCAGGCCGGCGAACTCCAGCACCTCCATCACCGCCGAGGCGCCGGTGTAGTCATCGGCGTAGAAGCCCACCAGCAGCCCGGGCGGCAGGGCTGCGGGGTTCATCGCGCCATCTCGAGCGCGGCCGCGAGCGCGGGCCGCGTGCGCGCGGCGGCGGCGAGCGGCGTGCCCGCCATGGCGCAGTCCCACGCCGCGCGCAGCGCCGCGACCCCTTCGGCCGGGCCGCCGGGATGGGCCATGACACCGCCGCCGGCGGCAAAGATCAGATCGGCCGAGCCGAGCGCCGCCCAGGTCGCCGGCACCTGGTGCACGGTCTGCCCGGAGGAGAACACCGGCATGGCGAGAGCGGGCGCGGCCTCGAAGAGCGGCGTGAGACAGGCCCGCGCCGAGGCGATCACGCTCTCGTCGCTCTCGGAGAATTTGTTGGCCAGACCATTGACATGCAGATGGTCCGCGCCCGCGAGGCGCCAGATCTTCTGCCAGGCCACATAGGACCAGCCGAGCAGCGGATGGCGCGAAAGCGCGCCCCAGCCGTTGCGATGGGCGTGCAGCGGCAGCGCACTGTGGCGGGAAAGCGCGAGGAAGCCGGCCACGCCCACCGAATTCAGGCTCGCCATCACCGCGGTGCCGCCGCTCTCGCGCACGAGGTCGTGGCGGCGGCGCATCTCGTCGACCTCCCCGGTCAGGTTGAAGGCGAACATCACCTTCTTCCCGCTGCGCGCGGCTTCGTCCTCGATCACCGTCATCACCGCGCGGACCCGCTCCGCGAAGGGACAGTGCGGCCCGTCGGCCTGCAACTCGTCGTCCTTGATGAAGTCGATCCCGGCCCGGCAGAGGGTGCGCACGAGGGAGGCGGTCTCCGCCGGCGAAAGCCCGACGCTCGGCTTGACGATAGTGCCGATGAGCGGGCGGGCGAACACGCCGGCCAGCCGGCGCGTGCCCTCGATGCCGAAGCGCGGGCCCGGGTTGGCGGCGGCGAAGGCCGCGGGCAGGCGCAGATCGCGCAGCCGCAGGCCGGAGAATTGGCCGAGCTCGAAGAGATTGCCGGCGACCGTCGCGACCAGGTTGGGCAGCGAGGGGCCGAGATTGTCGAGCGGCCAGGACAGCGTCACAAAAGCGCGGCGGATCGCGCCCCCGTCCGCCGGCAGCCTGGCGCCCGGCAGCGAGGGAGCGGCGATCGTCTCCAGCACCGCGATGGCCTCGACGCGGGCGGCGGCGCGCGCCTTCAGCGCGGCGGTCTCGCCGGGCACGGGGAGGAAGGTGCCGCTCGATTGCTCGCCGGCCATCGCCTCCGCCGCCGCGCGGGGGTCGAAGCCGGTCTCGATCAGATAGTCGGCCTCGATGCGCGAGGGGTCGGCCACCTGGTTTCCTCCCCGAAGCGGCGGTTGCGCCGCCAGTTGGTATGATGACTACACCAACAGGGCCGCCCCCACAAGGCAAGATCGCGCTCCTCCTCCGGCCTCGCCCTATTCCAGCAGCACGGAGTAGAGGGCGTTGGCGCGCGAGAGATGGTCGGCCATCGCCTTCGCCGCCGCCTCCGCGTCGCCGGCGGAGATGGCGCGGAAGATGCGCTCGTGCTCCTCGAGCGTCAGCCGCTCCGCCCCGCGCGCGGAGACTAGGTCGCGCTTGAAGCGGGTGAGCCATTCGGTCAGCCCGGTGCTCAGCGCGGCGATCAGCGAATTGCCCGACATCGCGGCGATGCGGCGGTGGAACTCCATGTCCGCGGCGACGAAGCGCGGCCCGCCGCCGCGCGCGGCGTGGCAGGCGGCGAGCGCGGCGCGCAACTGCTCGAGCGTCTCCCGTGTCGCGCGCGCGGTCGCCACCCGCACCAGCCCGACCTCGAACAGTTCGCGCGCCTCCTTGAGTTCGTCGAGCCCGCGCAGATTGTTGGCGAGCAGCTGGATCATGGCGCCGGAGATCTGGGCGATGATGGTCTCCGCCGTCGGCTGGATCACGCGCGCCCGCTCGCCGTGGCTGATGCGGATCAGCCCCATCTGTTGCAGGCTCTGCATCGCCTCGCGGATCGCCGGGCGGCCGACCCCGAAGCGGACCATGAGCTCGCGTTCGGGCGGCAGTTGCGCACCGGGCGGGAACTCCCCGGACTCGATCGCCCCGATCAGCCGGTCGATCACCTCGTGGGCGAGCTTGCGCCGCTCGACGAGGGGCGCGCCGGGGTCGGCGGACCGGGGCGGCCCCGCGGGCGGGGCGATGGAACGGTGGGAAGCCATGGCTCGCCTCCTCGCAACGCGCGGCACCACTCTGTCCGCCGCCGCCGCCTCGCGCAATCCTTACCGATCAAAAAAGGCATCCTGTCATGATACCACCCATCGCCCCCGCCGCCCCCTCCCCCCAGGGCGCGGTCCGCTCAGCCCTCCGCGCGCAGCGGCACCAGGGCATGATGGCAGGCGACCTGCCGTCCCCCTCCGCAGGGGCGCAGCGGGGGCGGGATGACATCGCACGTACCCGCGATGCGGACCGGGCAGCGGCGGAAGAACGGGCACGGCAACGCCGCGTCGGCCAGATGGAACCCGCCTGCCGCCATCTCGGCCTCCGCGTGGTCGATGTGGTCGAGCCAGCCGGTCCGCAGCTCCGGCACCGAGTCCAGCAGCAGCCGGGTGTAGGGATGCGCCGCCTCGCCGGGCCCGAGCCGGCCCGGGCCGATCTCCACCGCCCGGCCGGCATAGAGAATCATCACCTGATCGCACAGGCTGCGCACGGTGTTGATGTCGTGGCTGATGAACATCATCGCCACCCCGAGTGATCGCCGCAGGGTGGCCAGGAGGTCGAGAATCGCCGCACCCACCACGGTATCGAGCGCGGAGGTCACCTCGTCGCACAGGATCAGGGCGGGCTCTGCGGCGAGCGCGCGGGCGAGGTTGACCCGCTGCTTCTGCCCCCCCGAGAGCGCGCCGGGATAGCGCGCGGCAAGCTCCGGCGAAAGGCGGACCATGTCGAGCAGTTCGGCCACCCGCCGCCGTCGCGCCGCCCCGCCCATCCCGTGGTAGAATGCCAGCGGCCGGGCCAGAATCGCGCCCACGGTGCGCGCCGGGTTGAGCGCGACATCGGCCATCTGGAACACGATCTGCACCGCCCGCAACTCGGCGCGGCTCCGCTCCGAAACCCGCCGCGGCAGCGGCGCACCGTTCAGGCGCACCGTTCCCGCGCTCGCCGGCAGCAGCCCGGCCAGCACCTGCGCGAGCGTGCTCTTGCCGCACCCCGACTCGCCGACGACACCGAAGATCGAGCCATGCGCGATCGAAAATCCAATCTCGTGCAGCACCGGAACCAGCGCCGCTCCGCCCTCGCGCCGTCCGTACCCCGCCGACAGACCCGCGACCTCGAGCACCGGCGGCGGCGCTTCGGCCGCGCCCGCACTCGCCGCCCGCGGCTGCGGGTGCGCGGCGGCGAGCAGGCTCGCGGTATAGGCATCGGCGGGTGCTGCGAGCACGTCGGCCATCGGGCCGCATTCGAGAATCCGGCCATGGCGCATCACCGCCACCCGGTCGGCGATCTGCGCGACCACCGAGAGGTCGTGCGAGACATAGAGCGCGGTGGTGCCGAACTCGCGCACCACCTTCTTGAACGCACGCAGCACGTCGATCTGGGTGGTGACGTCGAGAGCGGTGGTGGGCTCGTCGAGAATGACGAGTTCGGGATCGTTGATCAGCGCCATCGCCGCCATCAGCCGCTGCAACTGTCCGCCCGAGACCTGGTGCGGGTAGCGCGCGCCGACCCCGTCCGGGTCGGGCAGCGAAAGCGCGCGGAACAACTGTCGCGCCTTGGCCTCCGCCGCCGCGCGGCCGAGCAGCCCGTGGATCCGCGCCGGCTCGATCACCTGGTCGATGATCCGATGCGCGGGGTTGAACGCGGCCGCCGCACTCTGCGCGACATAGGAGACCCTGCGGCCGCGCAGCGCCGCGAGTGCGCCCGCCGGCAGCGACAGCACGTCGGTCGCGCCGACCTTCACCCTTCCTGCCGTGATCCGGCAGCCGCGCCGCGCGTAGCCCAGCAGCGCGAGCCCGACGGTGGTCTTGCCCGAGCCCGATTCCCCGATCAGCGCGAGCACTTCGCCGCGTGCGATGGCAAAGCCGATCTCGCGCAGGATCGGCACGTCGGCGCCGCCCGCCTGCTGCCCGACCACCGCGAGCCCGCTGACCTCGACGTTCGCCGCCATCGCGCTCACCGCCGCCATCCGCGCGGCAGATTGTCGATCAGGAGATTGACCGCCACCGTCAACACCGCGATCGCCGCGGCCGGCGCGATCACCGCCGGCGCGCCGACGCTCAGCCCCTCGATGTTTTCGCGCACGAGCCCGCCCCAGTCCGCCAGCGGCGGCTGGATGCCGAGCCCGAGAAAGCTCAAGCTGCTCAGCAGCAGCACGATGAACACGAAGCGCAGCCCGAAATCGGTGAGCACGGGCGCGATCATGTTGGGCAGGATCTCGCCGAACATGATGGCCGCATTGCGTTCGCCGCGGGCGCGCGCCACCCGCACGAAATCGGTCGCCTCGATATCGACCGCGATCGACCGCATGATGCGATAGCACCCCGGGGCGTAGATCACCGCCGCGGCGAGGATGAGGATCGGCACCGAAGACCCGAAAGCGGAAACCACCACCATGCTGAAGATCAGGCTGGGAAAGGTGATCAGCACATCCATCGCCCGGCTGAGCACGGCATCGGCCGCGCCACCCTGCGATGCCGCCAGCAGGCCGAGCGTCGTCCCCGCCAGCGAGGCGCCCAGCGTCGCCGGCAGCGCGACGCCGATCGTATAGCGCGCGCCCACCAGGATCCGGCTCAGCATGTCCCGCCCCAGCGCGTCGGTGCCGAGCGGGTGGGACGCCGTCATCGCCCCGAAAATCTGCGACCCCACGATCTGCCCGGGCCGATAGGGCGCGATCCACGGGCCGACCAGCGCCACCGCCAGGCAGGCCAGCACGATCACCCCCATCACCATCCCCAGCAGCGGGAAGCGCCGTACGTTCCCGACCGGCGCGGCGGATTCGCTCACCGGTGCCGCAGCCGCGGGTTGGCGAGAATGGCGATCACGTCCGCGATCAGCACGAGCAGCAGATACCCCGCCGAGAAGATCATCGCGCAGGCCTGGATCAGCGGCATGTCGCGCGTGCTCACCGCATCCACCATCAGCTTGGCGAGCCCGGGATAGGCGAAGATCGTCTCCACGACCACGACACCGCCGAGCAGGAACGAGAGGCTGAGCGCGACGGCATTGGCGATCGGCCCGACCGCGTTGGGCAGCGCGTGGTGCAGCACCAGGCGCAGCGGCCGCACCCCCTTGAGCACGGCCATCTCGATGTAGGATGCGTCGAGCGTGTTGACCAGCGCGGCCCGTGTCATCCGCGCCATCTGCGCGAAGATCGCCAGCGCCAGGGTGATCACCGGCAGGGTGAACTCGCGCAAGATCCGGCCCGCCGATCCGAGATCGACGCGATAGGAAAGCGCCGGCAGCCAGTGCAGATCCACCGCGAACACCAGCACCGCCAGCGTCGCGAACAGGAACTCCGGCACCGAAACCGTCGCCATGGTCAGCACGTTGAGGATGCGGTCGTAGAGCGAGTCCCGCCACACCGCCGCGGTGATCCCGACCAGCAGCGCCGCCGGCACGGTGACGATCGTGGTGAACAGCGCGAGCAGCAGGGAATTGTCGAGGCGTCCGGCGATCAGCCGCGTCACCGGCATGTCGTTGACCAGGGACCGGCCGAGATGGAGCGTCACCAGCCCGCCCAGCCAATGGAGATAGCGCAGCCAGCCGGGCTCGTTCAGGTGAAGCTGCGCGCGCAGGGCAGCGACCGCCGCCCTCGTCGCCCCCTGGCCGAGAATCATCTGCGCGACGTCGCCGGGCA
>DAHWFB010000105.1 GCA_027326105.1 Acetobacteraceae bacterium | reverse complement strand
GCGCTCGGCTACGCCATCAAGACCGGAACGACCATCGCCTGGCTCGACTCCAGCGGCAGGAACGTGGGGACCGCTTCCGGCTATCTCGGGGCGGGCACGCCCCAGGCCGACATGACCGCCCGGGTCAACCAGATGATCGCGGCGATCCGCGCCGCCTACGCCCTCTACCAGGCCAACCGCGCCGCCGCGCTCTTTCCCGGCGGCGGCACGCTGGTGCGGCCGCCCTCGATGGTCGAGGAGCGGGACCGCAAGGCGCTCAAGCTCTTCATGGGACCCGAGTTCTTCTTCCGCGGCGCGCTCGGCGCCTTCACCTCCGACCATCTGCACGGCAAGGAGGCGAGGCCGAGCTTCGGCGAGGCGGCGGAAGCGTCCCTGCTCGACCGGCTGCGGGCGGAGACCCAGAAATCGCAATATGCCGACTGGCTGTTCGTGCTCGGCACCTTCGTCTGCGGCAGCGAGGCCACCGGTGTCGCCTGCTTCAACGGGCACGCTGGGACCTGGATGGCGCCGGCGCCGGTTCCCTCGACGGTCCTGCGCGCCGGGACCGACACCAAGCCGCTGCTGAAGTGTCCGACCTGCAACCGCTTCCTGCTCTGTTCCTGCGGCCACCCGTTGCGGGTGTTCCGCAACCAGCCGGCGGTTTGCACCAAACCGGGCTGCACGGTGGTGCAGACCGGGGTTTTCGAGGAGCAGGTGCAGAAGATCGTCGTCGACAACTATGCCCTGGTGCAGAAAGGCGGCTACGGCAGCGGGGACGGGCTGCACGACTACACGCTGCAGAAGGAGCTGGTCTCGACGATCGACTTCAAGATCACCGGGGGGCCGGCGCGGCCGGGCCAGAAGCGCATCTTCAACGCCGACCAACTGGTCGAAGGCCCGCCCTCGGGCAGCCCGGACGAGCGCCGGGGCGGGGGCGTGTTCACCATGGACGGGATCGCCTTCGGCATGGAGATCTGCCTCGACCACCTCGCCCAGCGGCTGACGAAGGACCCCGAAAAGGGGCGGATCCAGATCCAGCTCATTCCCTCGGCGGGCATGGACATCAAGGCGCCGGCGGTCGCCTGCATCGCCAACGGGGTGCTGTTCAACGTCGATGGAGTGCGCGGGGACGCGACGCTCAAGCTCAACGACGGGCTGCTGCTTGCGAAGAATCCGGTGGCGACCGGCCCGGTGGCGGATTGCGCGACCGCCTGCTTCCCCGATCCCGCCAACCAGACGGTGGCGCTGTTCCCCGCGGTCCCGATTCCGGCCTGATCGGGCGCGGCGGCGGGCGCCCGCGGGGCGAGGGTTCAGACCAGCCGCAGGCGCAGGAAATCGGCCCGTTCGCGCACCTTGGCGGTGAGCGGGGCCAGCGCGGCGGCGACTTCGGCGGGAAAGTCGGGGCCGGCGGCGTCGGCTTCGGTGGCGGCGGCGAGCGACTCCTCGAGCGCGAGGGCGCCTTCGACCAGTTCGGTGTCGAGGTCCGCAAGCGCCGCCAGCGTCGCCGCCTCGCCACGGTGGCGGCGCCAGACCTCGTCACGCTCCGGCGCCGGGGCGGCGCGGATCAGCCCCTCGACGGTGCCGATCTCCGCGCCGGCGCGGGCGAGCGCCTGGGCCTGGGCGACCGCCGCCGCGTCCGGGTAGGGGCTGGCGCGGGTGGGCGGCGGCAGGCGGGCGCGGCGGTAGGCGGATTCGAGCGCGCCGAGCCGGGCGCGGGCGCGGGCGAGGAGTTCGCAGACGCGCGCGCGGACGAGCAGGTCATCGGCCCGCAACTGGTTCTCGAGCCGGTATTTGTTGTAGCCCCAGCCTTCGAAGAGCAGGGTGGCGCCGCGGCGGAGCGGGCGGTGGCCGGAAAGTTCGCTCATCGGGCGGGGACGCTGCCGCCGGCCGGCCGCTCGAGGCTGCCGACCGGGAAGGTGCCCAGCGCGCCGCCGATGGAGAAGGGCGCACCCACCGCCATGTTGGGCGCCGAAACCAGGCCGCGCTCGGCCATGCGCAGGGCGGCGTAGTAGCGCACCGCATCCAGCGGCGAGAGGCCGAAGGCGCGCAGCGAGATCAGCTCGCGCATGCGCTCGTCCTTGGGCAGGATGAGAATCTTGACGTCGTTGAGATGGATGCCGTAGGTGCCGAGAAAGTCTCCGAGGTGGTTCTTCAGGAGTTCGGCGATGTCGCCGATGTGCTCGTTGATGTTCTCGAGCGGCGTGACCTGGGCGATCTGGTTCACCGCCTGCTCGACCACCGGGCCGGCGTAGGAAGTGACTTCCTTGGCGGTGATGTAGAGCCCGTCGAAGGGCATGTGGGTGACCAGCTTGAGCGCGTCCTCCTTGCTGTCGACGTGGATGTAGTAGTCCACCTGGTAGGAGAGCTCGGCCATTTCGGCCGAGGTCGCGAGCCCTTCGACGTGGGCGACGATCTTGGCGCGGTTGACGTAGAGGGTTTCGTACTGCCAGGGCGACTGGCCGCCGAAGAAGCTGGTGACGAAACTGCCGAGGATCGGCTTGTCCGGGGTCTGCACCGGATACTGGCCGGTGTCGTAGACGTTGAGCACCGCCCCGCGCGACTTCAGCACCGCGAAATGATTGCTCTCCACCGTGAGCAGCGAGCCGGAGACGATGTTCTCGTCGGGGAATTTCCAGGCCAGCACGGCGGGGCCGAGCGCGTCCGTCCCGTCCGGCTTGAGGGTGGTGATGACCTGGCGGGTGATGGCCATGGGAGATCCTTCCGGTTGCAGGACGTCTCAATTTCTAGTGGAAATCGGCCGCCGTGTCACGGGGCGGGTTCGCCGGGGACGCTCGACCCGCCGAGGGAGGCGATGAGGGCGGCGACTTCGGCGATGGCGGCTTCGGCCGCGGCCGCGTCGGTGCCCTTGGCGACGATGGCGACCCCGCGGCCGGCGGCGCGGGAGAACGGGTAGGAGCCGAGCTCGAGCGCGGGATGGCGGGCCTGGATCGCGGCCAGGCCGGCGGCGAGGGTGCCTTCGGCGATGTCGGGCGAGTGGAGGGCGCGGGCGAGGATCGGCCGGCCGCGGGGCAGGCGGGGGGCGAGGCTCTCGAACATCGCCTGCATCACCCGCGGGATGCCGGCCATGACATGGACGTTGCCGATGGAAAAGCCGGGGGCGATGGAGACCGGGTTCTCGATCAGGCGGGCCCCGCGCGGCATGGTGGCCATGCGCTGGCGGGCGGCGTTGAACTCGCCGGGGGCGTAGCGGGGGGCCATCAGCGCCCAGGCCTCGGGGTGGGGCTCCCACGGCAGGCCGAAGGCGGCGGCGACGCATTCGCTGGTGATGTCGTCGTGGGTCGGGCCGATGCCGCCGGTGGTGAAGAGATGATCGTAGGCGGCGCGGAGCTCGTTGACGGCGGCGACGATGCGCTCGGCGACATCGGGGATGATGCGGACCTCGACGAGCGGCACGCCGATCTCGCCGAGGCGGCCGGCGAGGTACTGCACGTTGGCGTCCTGGGTGCGGCCGGAGAGCACCTCGCTGCCGACGACGAGCAGGGCGGCGCGGAGGGTGGCGGCATGGAGGCTGGCGGCGGTGGGGTTCAGGGGCATCGCACGTTCCTGGCCTTCGCGGCCGATCAGAGGAAATGGCGCAGGAGGGGGATGAGGGGACGGTCGGCGGGGGGCATCCGATACTCGGGCAGCTTCTCGGGAGGCACCCAGGCCATCGCCTGGCCCTCGCGCGCGGTGACCCGCCCCTGCCAGCGGCGGCAGAGATAGAGCGGCATCAGCAGATGGAACCCCGCGTAGGCGTGGGAGGCGAAGGCGAAGGGGGCGAGGCAGGAGGCGGCGACGTCGATGCCGAGCTCCTCCTTGAGTTCGCGGATCAGCGCGGCTTCCGGCGTCTCCCCGGGATCGAGCTTGCCGCCGGGAAACTCCCACAGTCCGGCGAGCTTCTTGCCCTCGGGGCGGCGGGTGAGCAGGACCCGCCCGTCGATGTCGATGAGCGCGCAGGCGGCGACCAGCAGCAGGGGTTTGGCGCCCCCGGTGCCGGGGGCGGGTTCGGGATGGCCGAAGAGATCCTCGCGGGTGGCGGCGAAGCGCAGCACCGGATGTTCGCCGCCGAGGGCGAGGAATTCCTCCGTCCCCTCGCCCACGTGGCGCAGGCCGATGCGGCGCAGGACCGCGGCGGAGGCGGGGTTGTCGGCGGCGACGCTGGCCTCGATGCGGTCGAGGTCGAGGTTGGCCAGCGCCCAGCGGGCGAGCCGTCCGGCGGCCTCGGCGGCGACCCCGTGGCCCCAGAACCGCCGCCCGACCCAATAGCCGAGACTGGCGCTCGCCCGCCCGCGATCGAGCCGCAAGCCGACGCCGCCGACCAGCATTTCCTCGCCCGCCTCATGCCCGGTGATGGCGAGATGATAGGCCGTGCCGGCGGCGAGTTCGGCCGCCGCCGAGGCGATCCAGCCGTCCGCCGCCTCGCGCGCGTAGGGGTAGGGCACGCGGGCGAGCGAGCGGCAGACCTGCCAGTCGTTGAGCAGGCGGTGGAGTTCGGCGGCATCCTCGGCGCGCAGGGGGCGCAGGGTCAGGCGCTCGGTGGCCAGCGGCGCGAAGGGGATCGGGGTGGCGAGGGTCACGGGCGCGGGGCGGTGCCGGGCGGGGGGTGCATCACCCGCTGGTTGTGCCATAGGTGGCGGCGGAGGCAAGGGGCTCATCAGCCGACGCATAAAGGAGGAGTCTGAACCGCCCCGGGCGCTCGCTCAGTGCGTCGAGGAGGCGTACGGCGAGGTCCGCATCATCGGATCGAAGAGCAATCTACTGCACACGCTCACGGCAGCATCCGGCACCCGGCCGGCCGCGATTACGGTTCGCAGTTCTGTTCCGAAGTGGCGTCCCGTACGGGATTCGAACCCGTGTTCCCAACGTGAAAGGCTGGTGTCCTGGGCCTCTAGACGAACGGGACAGCGCGGGTTGGCTACGCGAGGCCGGGGGCGGGGTCAAGCCGGGGCGGCGTCGGCGATGACGAAGCCGGGGCTCTCGACCCCGTTCCAGGCCTCGGCGCGCAGATGGCCGGCGACGTGCAGCGGCACCTGGGCGCGGTCGAGCATGGTTTCGGCGAGAATTCCGTCGCGGGCACGAAACAGCAGCGCCTTCAGCCGCGGGCCACCGCCTTCGGCCTCCAGAAACACCCGTACGGTGGTCGCCTCGCGCCCGATCCGGTCGGCGCGGACGATGCGGGCGCGGGCGAGAACCAGCATCGGCTCCTCGTTGCCGGCGCCGAAGGGCGCGAGCCGGCGCAACTGCCGGGCGAGATCGACGGTGGCGCCGGCCACTTCGAGCGTGCCCTCCACCGCGAGATCGGCGGCGCGCGGCAGCGCCCCGGCGGCGGCGAGGCGCTCGTCGAGCAGGGCGTGGAAGCGGGGCAGGTCCGCGGCGGCGAGCGCGAACCCCGCGGCCATGGCGTGGCCGCCGCCGGAGAGCAGGATGCCGGTCTGGCGGGCCGCGATCACCGCGGCGCCGAGATCGACCCCCGGCACCGAGCGGCCCGAGCCGGTCGCCCGGTCCCCGGCGATCGCCGCGACACAGGTCGGGCGGTTGAATTTCTCCTTGATCCGCCCGGCGATGATCCCCACCACCCCGGGGTGCCACTCGGCCCCGCTGACGAGCAGCGCGGGATGGCCGGATTCGGCCTGGAGCGCCGCCTTGGCCAGGGCGACGTCGAGGATCGCCGCCTCCACCTGCTGGCGTTCGCGATTGACCGCGTCGAGCCTCGCCGCGAGCGCGCGCGCCTCTGCTGCGTCCTCGGCGAGCAGCAGGCGCAGCCCCAGATCGGCCTCGGAAATCCGCCCGGCGGCGTTGATGCGCGGGCCGAACACGTAGCCGCAGGTGAAGGCCGAGGGCGCCTCGCGCAGCTGCGTCACCTCGGCGAGTGCCGCGATGCCGGGCCGCTCCAGCCGCGCCATCACCTTCAGCCCCTGCGTCACCAGCGCCCGGTTGAGGCCGGAGAGTGGCATCACGTCGCAGACGCTGGCGAGCGCAACCAGATCGAGGTAGCCGAGCAGGTCCGGCTCCTCCCGCCCGGTGAAGAAGCCCGCCGCGCGCAGCCGGCGCACCAGCGCCACCGCCGCCATGAAGGCGACCGCGGCCGCGCAGAGCCCGCCGAGGCCCGAACCGTCGTCGAGCCGGTTGGGGTTGACGACGGGAATCGCGGCCGGCGGCGGCGCCTCCATCTTGTGGTGGTCGAGCACCACCACATCCGCCCGCTCCAGCATCCGCACCAGGAGCTCGCCCGCCGCCGCGCCGCAATCGACGCAGACGATCAGACTGGCCCCGCGCCCGACCAACCCGGCGAGCGCGGGCTCGTTGGGGCCGTAGCCCTCGCGCAGCCGGTGCGGCACATGGGCGAGCACCGGGCAGCCGAGGCGGCCGAGCAGCGAGACCAGGAGTGCGCCGGCGCAGGCGCCATCCACGTCATAGTCGCCGAATACCGCGACCGTCTCCCGCCGCTCCACCGCGCGGGCGAGGCGTTCGGCGGCGCGGTCCATGTCGGCGAGCACCGACGGGTCGGGCAGGAAGGAGCGCAGGCGCGGATCGAGGAAGTCCGCCGCCGCCTCGATGCCGACGCCGCGGGCCGCGAGCAGGCGGCCCACCATCTCGGGCAGACCCATGCGCTGGGCGATGCCGAGGCCGATGCGCTCCTCCGCCGAACGCCATACCCAGCGCCGGCCGGTGACGCTTCTGCCGACGCCGAGGACGGTGTCCATGGCGTTCACCGCGGCCTCACTCGGGCTGCCAGGTCTTGGTCGCGAAATTGTGGTGCGCCTCGATGTAGCGCGCGGTGCCGGACTTGCTGCGCATCACCAGCGAGTGGGTGATGGCACCCTGCCCGAAACGCTTGACGCCGCGCAGCATGGCGCCCGAGGTGACGCCGGTGGCGGCGAAGACCACGTCGCCGCGGGCCATCTCGGTGATGCTGAACTTGCGGCCGGGATCGGTGATGCCCATGGCGACGGCGCGCGCGCGCTGCGCCGCATCCTCGAATTGCAGCCTGCCCTGCATCTGCCCGCCGACGCAGCGCAGGGCGGCGGCCGAGAGCACCCCCTCCGGCGCGCCGCCGGCACCCATGTAGATGTCGACGTCGCTATCGGGCTGGCTGGTGGCGATCACGCCGGCGACGTCACCGTCGCCGATCAGCATGAT
>DAHWFB010000095.1 GCA_027326105.1 Acetobacteraceae bacterium | reverse complement strand
GCGGTCCCCGCGCCCCTCGGGATGCCCGCGCCCCGCGGAAGGCGGGCGCGATCAGGGCCGGCCTTCGAAGAACTCCCGCACCTTGGCGAAGAAGCCCTCGGTCTCCGGGCTGCCGGTGCCGTGGCGCTTGGATTCGCCCTGGAACTCCTCGAGCAGCTCGCGCTGGCGGCGGGTCAGGTGGCGGGGGGTTTCGACCACCACCTGGATGAACATGTCCCCCCGCGCCGAGGAGCGCAGCACCGAGAAGCCCTTGCCGCGCAGGCGCAATTGTTCGCCGGTCTGGGTGCCGGCGGGGATTTTCACCTTCGAGCGGCCGCCGTCGATCGAGGGCACCTCGATCTCGGCGCCGAGTGCCGCTTCCGCCATCGGCACCGGCACGCGCATGAAGATGTTGGCGCCGTCGCGCTGGAAGATCGGGTGCGGGCGGATCGCGACATGGACATAGAGATCGCCCGCCGGCGCGCCGTGCGGCCCGGCCTCGCCCTCGCCGGCGAGGCGGATGCGGGTGCCATCCTCGACGCCGGCCGGGATCTGCACCGCGAGCGTGCGCTCGCGCGGGACGGTGCCGGCGCCGTGGCAGATCTTGCACGGGTTGCGGATGACGCGGCCCGACCCGCCGCAGGTGGGGCAGGTGCGCTCGATGACGAAGAAGCCCTGCTGGGCGCGCACCTTGCCGTGGCCCTGGCAGGTCGGGCAGGTGTCGTTGGCGGCCTTCTCTCCGCCTTCGGCGCCGGTTCCGTGGCAAGCCTCGCAGACCACCCGGGTGGGCACCTTGAGCGCGACCTTGGCCCCCGAGAAGGCCTCGGTGAGGTCGATCTCCACCGCCTGGCGGATGTCCGCGCCCGAACGCTGGCCACGCCCGCCACTGCGCCGGGTGCCGCCCATGAATTCGCCGAACATCTGATCGAAGATATCGCCCAGGCCGCCACCGGCGGCAAAATCGAACCCGCCGGCGCCGGCGCCGGCGCCGGGCTGCGGTCCGCCGCCCTCGAAGGCGGCGTGGCCGAAACGGTCGTAGGCGGCGCGCCGCTGCTCGTCCTTGAGGACCTCATACGCCTCGCTGATCTCCTTGAATTTCGCCTCCGCCGCCTTGTCCCCCTTGTTCTGGTCGGGGTGGAATTTCATGGCGAGCTTGCGGTAGGCCTTCTTGAGATCGTCGGCGCTGGCGTCGCGTGCCACACCGAGGGTGGCGTAGTAGTCCTGCTTGGCCATCAGAAACCCTCAGCCGGAAGGAAAGCCCGGGACAAGGCGAGAGCCCGCCGCGCGGGGCGGGCGGGCTCTGCCGGCAGCGGGAGCGGAGAGGACCCCGCGGCGGTCAGGCGGATTTCCTCTTCTTGTCGTCCATGTCCTCGAATTCGGCGTCCACCACCTTCTCGCCGGCGGGACCGCCGGCCTCGCCGCCGGGCGGGGTGGCGGGACCGGCGCCGGGCTGCGCGCCGGCCTGGGCGCCGGGCTGGGCGCCGGCGGCCGCGGCCGCGGCCTGGGCCTTGTAGAGCGCCTCGCCGATGCGCATGGAGACCTGGGCGAGACGCTCGCTCCCCTGCTTGAGCGCGGCGGGGTCGCTGCTTTCGAGGGCGGAGCGCAGGGCGGCGATCGCGGCCTCGGCCTCGCCCCTGTCCTGGGCGGAGACGCCGGCTTCGTTCTCCTTCAGGGTGCGCTCGGTCTGGTGGACGAGGCCCTCGGCGTGGTTGCGGGCCTCGACCAGTTCGCGCTTCTCCTTGTCGACCGCGGCGTTGGCCTCGGCCTCCTTGACCATGCGCTGGATCTCGGCATCCGACAGCCCGCCCGAGGCCTGGATGCGGATCTGCTGCTCCTTGCCGGTGGCCTTGTCGCGCGCGGAGACCGCGACGATGCCGTTGGCGTCGATGTCGAAGGTCACCTCCACCTGCGGCACCCCGCGCGGGGCGGGCGGCAGGCCGACCAGGTCGAACTGGCCGAGCAGCTTGTTGTCCGCGGCCATTTCGCGCTCGCCCTGGTGGACCTTGATGGTCACCGCGGTCTGGTTGTCGTCGGCGGTGGAGAAGATCTGGCTCTTCTTGGTGGGGATGGTGGTGTTGCGGTCGATCAGCCGGGTGAAGACGCCGCCCAGCGTCTCGATGCCGAGCGAAAGCGGCGTGACGTCGAGCAGCAGCACGTCCTTGACGTCGCCCTTCAGCACCGCGCCCTGGATGGCGGCACCGATCGCCACCACCTCGTCGGGGTTGACGTTGCGCGCCGGCTCGCGGCCGAAGAACTGCTTCACCGTCTCGATGACCTTGGGCATCCGGGTCATGCCGCCGACCAGGATCACCTCGTCGATCTCGCCCGCCTTGATGCCGGCGTCGCGCAGCGCGGCGCGGCAGGGATCGAGGGTGCGGCTGATCAGATCCTCGACCAGCGCTTCCAGCTTGGCGCGGGAGAGCTTCATCACGAGATGCTTGGGCCCGGAGGCGTCGGCGGTGATGAAGGGCAGGTTGATCTCGGTCTCCTTGGCCGAGGAGAGCTCGATCTTGGCCTTCTCCGCGGCCTCCTTGAGGCGCTGGAGCGCGAGCTTGTCGCGGCGGAGGTCGATGCCCTGCTCGCGCTTGAACTCCTCGGCCATGTAGTCGATCACGCGCTGGTCGAAATCCTCGCCGCCGAGGAAGGTGTCCCCGTTGGTGCTTTTCACCTCGAACACGCCATCGCCGATTTCGAGGACGGAGATGTCGAAGGTGCCGCCGCCGAGGTCATAGACCGCGATGGTGCCGGTGTGCTTCTTGTCCATGCCGTAGGCGAGGGCCGCGGCGGTGGGCTCGTTGATGATGCGCAGGACCTCGAGCCCGGCGATCCGGCCGGCGTCCTTGGTCGCCTGGCGCTGGGCGTCGTTGAAGTAGGCGGGGACGGTGATGACCGCCTGCGTCACCTTCTCGCCGAGGTAGGCTTCGGCGGTCTCCTTCATCTTGGTGAGCACGTGGGAGCTGATCTGGGAGGGGGCGAAGCGCTCGCCCTTGATCTCCACCCAGGCGTCCCCGTTGTCGGCCCGGACGATCTTGTAGGGAACGAGGCCCATGTCCTTGGCCACCATCGGGTCCTCGAAGCGGCGCCCGATCAGGCGCTTGACCGCGTAGAGGGTGTTCGACGGGTTGGTGACCGCCTGGCGCTTGGCGGCCTGGCCGACCAGGCGTTCGCCATTGTCGGCGAAGGCGACCATGCTCGGGGTGGTACGGGCACCCTCGGCGTTCTCGATCACGCGGACGTCCTTGCCCTCCATGATCGCGACGCACGAATTGGTGGTGCCGAGGTCGATGCCGATGACCTTGCTCATCCGGAAGCTCCTTTGCAGCGGGCACGGCCGGCCCGCAGCACCGGGCGCACCCCCATGAGTGGGTTGACCGTCATGTATTCAGCCGGCTGCGCAGCGGCAAGGGGCGGGGCATATTTTCGGGGATCAGGCGGTCTCATCGAGGTGGGCGCGGGTGTCCGGCTCGGCCGGGGCCTTGGCGATGACCACCATCGCGGGCTTGAGCAGCCGGCCGTTCAGGCTCCAGGACTGGGTCCAGGCCTGGACCACCGTGCCGGGCGGATGCTCCGCGCTCTCCTGCTCGCCCATCGCCTGGTGGAGATGGGGGTCGAAGGCCTGGCCCTGGGGGTCGGCGCGGCGGATGCCGTGGCGTTCGAGGGTGGCGAGGAAGCTGCGCTCCACCCCATCGAACCCCTCGCGCAGCCGGGCGATCGCCGGCGGCTCGTCGGCCGCGGCGGAGGGCAGGCTGGCGATCCCCCGGCGCAGATTCTCGGCCGCCTCGACCGCGTCGCGGGCGAAGTTCTGGATCGCGTAGAGGCGCGCATCGTCCACCTCGCGGCGGGTGCGGGCGCGCAGATTCTCCATCTCCGCCTCGGCCCGCATCCAGCGGTCGCGGAACTGGTCGCGCTCGGCTTCGAGGGCGGCGATCCGCTCGCTCGCCGCGCGCATCAGCGCTTCGGGGGAGTCCGGGATCGGGCGGGCGGCCTCTGCCTCGCCTACGGGCGCGGCGGGGGCGGGTTCGGGGATGGCGGGGCCGGGTTCGTTGCTCATGGCGCGATCAGGTAGGACGCCGGGGGCGGCGCCGCAAGCGCTAGGCCGCGGTTCCCCCGCCGCCCATTTCGTTCAGCCGGTTGATGAGATAGTCGCGGAAGACCGAGACGCGCTTGGAATTGCGCAGCTCCTCCGGATAGACGAAGAACATCTCCACCGCCGGGGTCTTGGCCTCGGGCAGCACCTGCACCAGCCCCTCCACCTCGCGGGTGAGATAGTCCGGCAGGGCGGCGACGCCGATGCCGGCCTGGACCGCGGCCAGCATGGCGTGCAGCGAATTGGCCTCCAGCACCGCCCGCCGGGCCGGGCCGCCGCGGCGGGCGAACTCGGCCAGCCAGTTGATGTCCGGCACCGGCGGGTTGTAGTCGCCGAACAGGATCAGCCGGTGCTGGTCGAGACTTTCCGGCGTCTGCGGCACCCCATGGCGCTTGAGATAGTCCGGCGCGGCGAACAGCTTCCAGTGGAAGGAGAGCAGGTGGCGGTGCACCAGGTCGGGCTGGCGGGGGGCGTGCATGCGGATCGCGACGTCCGCCTCGCGCATGGCGAGGTCGAGATCGCGATCGTCGAGCAGGAGGGAGAGGTTCACGTCCGGGTAGAGCTCGAGGAACCGCGCGAGCCGGGGCGCGAGCCAGGAGGCGCCGAAGCCGCGGGTGGTGGTGACCTTCAGCCGTCCCGCCGGCTTCTCCCGGCTTTCGGTGAGCAGCGCCTCGGTCATCGCGAGCTTGGCGAAGACGTCGCGGACGGTGCGGTTGAGCTGCTCGCCCTGCTCGGTGAGGATCAGCCCGCGGGCGTGGCGGTGGAAGAGCGGCACCGACAGCGCGCCCTCGAGCGCGGAGATCTGGCGGGAGACCGCCGACTGGGAGAGGTTGAGCGTGTCGCCGGCATGGGTGAAGCTGCCGGCCTCGGCGACCGCGTGGAAGACGCGCAGCTTGTCCCAGTCCATCCGCTCGGTCACACCCGGGCCGGCGCCGCGACCGCCGCGGGCGGCGAGATCAGCGCCGGAACGGACGGGGGCCGGGCCCTCAGTCAGCGGCGAGTGCGGCATGGGTCTCCTGCGTGGCGAGCCACTTTTCGGCCTCGAGTGCCGCCATGCAGCCGGTGCCGGCCGCGGTCACCGCCTGGCGGAAGATCTTGTCCTGCACGTCGCCGGCGGCGAACACGCCGGCGACCGAGGTGCGCGTGGTGCCGGGGGCGGTGAGGATGTAGCCTTCCCCATCCATCGCCACCTGGCCGCGGAATACCGCGGTGCTGGGCTGGTGACCGATGGCGATGAAGACCCCCTCGACCGGCAGGGTGCTGGTGCCCCCGCCATGGACGTCGCGCAGCACCAGGCCGGAGGCGACGGCCGGGCTGCCGGTGCCGAGGATCTCCTCGACCGTCGCGCTCCACAGCACCGAGATCCGGGGATGGGCGAACAGCCGCTGCTGGAGGATCTTCTCCGCGCGCAGACTGTCGCGGCGGTGGATCAGGGTGACGTGGGAGGCGAGGTTGGCGAGATAGAGCGCCTCCTCCACCGCGGTGTTGCCGCCGCCGACCACCGCGACCCGCTTGCCGCGGTAGAAGAACCCGTCGCAGGTCGCGCAGGCGGAGACGCCGAAGCCCGACAGCGCCTTCTCCGAGGCCAGCCCGAGCCAGCGCGCCGAAGCGCCGGTGGCGATCACCACCGCGGCGGCGAGATAGACGGCGCCGCCATCCCCCTCGCAGCGGAAGGGGCGGGCGGAGAAGTCCGCGGCGACGATGGTATCCTCGATCAGGGTGGCGCCGACATGGGCGGCCTGGGCGGCCATCTGCTCCATCAGCCACGGGCCTTGCACCGCTTCGGCGAAGCCGGGGTAGTTCTCGACATCGGTGGTGATGGAAAGCTGCCCGCCCGGCTGCATCCCGGCGACCAGCAGCGGCCGCAGACCGGCGCGGGCAGCGTAGATCGCCGCCGTGTAGCCGGCCGGACCGGCCCCCACGATGAGCAGGGATGACTTGTGGATCTCCGCCATGCGACTCGCCGTGAACTCTCCCTCGGCCGTCAAGATATGTGCGCGGCTCATGGCAGGCAAGAATCTTTCGCAAAGAAACCCCCGCTGCGCGGGCCTCGCGGGACGCCTTGCGTCCGGTTCTGGCCTCGGCGGCGGATTCCGTGCAATCATCTTGCGCGCCGCCACCGCAGAAGCAGGGTTCCGCATGACCACCGACCCACCCGATCCGCCATCGCTCGACGGGATCGACCGGCTGATCCTCGCCGCGTTGCAGGAGGACGGGCGGATGACCAACGTGGCGCTCGCCGAGCGCGCCGGCATCTCCGCGCCGCCCTGCCTGCGCCGGGTACGCCGGCTCGAACGGGCCGGCATCCTCCGCGGCTACCACGCCGACACCGACCCGGCGCGGCTGGGCTGGACGATCACCTTCTTCGCCATCGTCGGGCTCGATTCGCAGAAGGAGAGCGTGCTCTCGGGCTTCGAGCAGATGGTGGCGAACTGGCCCGAAGTGCGCGAGTGCCACATGATCCGCGGCGGCGGGGATTTCCTGCTCCGGCTGCTCGCCCGCGACGCGGCGCACGAGAACCAGCTCACCCAGCGGCTGACCGGGGCGGCCAACGTCAGCCGCGTGCAGACCTTGCAGACCATCCGCACCAGCCGCAACCTCGCCGGCGTTCCGCTTTGACGGAGGAAGACCGGCGCCGGCCGGGGGCAGCGCCCCCCGACCCCGATTGCGCTTCGACCGCTCACGCCACGGTCCCCGTGCTCAGCGTAGTCCCCGTGCTCGGTGTAGTCCCCGTGCTCAGCGTGCCCGTGCTCAGCGTGATCGTGCCCTGCTACAATGAGCGGGCGAACGTCGCGCCGCTGGTCGCGCGCCTCGCCGCGGCGCTCGACGGCATCGCCTGGGAGGCGATCTTCGTCGACGACAACAGCCCCGACGGCACCATCGCCGAAGTCCGCCGGCTCGCGGCGGAGGACGCGCGGGTGCGCGGGATGCGGCGGATCGGGCGGCGCGGGCTCGCCTCGGCGGTGATCGAGGGGGCGCTCTCGGCCTCGGGAGCCTATGTCGCGGTGATCGATGGCGATCTCCAGCACGACGAGACCATCCTGCCCGCCATGCTGGCGGTGCTGCGCGCGGGCGAGGCGGAACTGGTGGTCGGTAGCCGGCACGTCGAGGGGGGCGCAGCCGGCGGGCTGTCCTCGGCCGGGCGGGCCCGGCTTTCGAACTGGGGCAACCTGCTCGCGCGGATGTTGCTCCCCGTCGCGCTCGCCGACCCGATGAGCGGCTATTTCATGCTGCCGCGGGCGCGCTTCGAGGAGCTCGCGCCGCGGCTGACCGGCCAGGGGTTCAAGATCCTGCTCGATCTGCTGCTCACCGCCCGCCCGGCGCTGCGGGTGCGGGAAGTTCCCTACCGGTTCCGCCCGCGTACCGAGGGAGCGAGCAAGCTCGACCCGCTGGTGCTCGCGGAGTTCGCGGGACTGCTGGTGGACAAGGCGCTGGGCGGGACCGTTCCGCTGCGCTTCCTCGCCTTCGCCCTCGTCGGCGCCTTCGGCGTGCTGGTCAATGTCGCGGTGCTGCTGCTCGCGCGCCGCGCCGGGATGGGCTTCGACCAGGGCCAGATCCTCGGCACCATCGCGGCGATGGCGAGCAATTTCGAGCTCAACAACCGGCTCACCTACCGGCGGATGCGGCTGCGCGGGGCGCGTCTGTGGCGCGGGCTGGTGCTGTTCATGCTGGTCTGCGGGCTCGGCGCCGCCGCCAACATCGGCATCGCCGCCGCTCTCTTCCAACTGCACACCGCGGGCCTGATCGCCGGGGCGGCGGGGGCGGCGGTGGGGGTGGTGTGGAACTACGCGGTCTCCGCCACGCTGGTCTGGCGCGCGCGATGACGCGGCTGGTGGCGTTTCTGCTCGCGCTGACGCTGCTGCGCCTGGTGGTGGCGGCGCTGGTGCCGCTGGCCCCGGACGAGGCCTATTACTGGATCTGGTCGCGCGCGCTGGCGCCCGGCTATCTCGACCATCCGCCGATGGTGGCACTCTGGATCCGGGCGGGAACCGCACTCGCCGGAGCGGACCCGCTCGGGGTGCGCCTCCTCGGCCCGCTCGGCGCGCTCGCCGGGTCGCTGCTGCTGGTGGGGGCGGGGGAGGATCTGTTCCCCGGACGCGGGGCCGGGGTGCGGGCGGCCTATCTGCTGAACGCGACGCTGGTGCTGGGGGCGGGCAGCGTGCTGATGACGCCGGACACGCCCCTGCTGTTGTTCTGGACCGCCACCATCGCGGCGCTGGCGCGGCTGATCCGCACCGGCCGGGCCGCGTGGTGGCTGGCGGCGGGGCTCGCCGCCGGCTGCGCGATGCTCGGCGACTATACCGCGGGGCTGCTGCTCGCCGGGGTCGGCCTGTGGCTGGTCACGCTCCCGCGCGCGCGGCCCTGGCTCGGGCGCTGGCAGGCGTGGGCCGGGCTCGCGCTCGCCTTCGCCGTCTTCGCCCCGGTGCTGGTCTGGAATGCGCAGCACGGCTGGGCGAGCTTCGCCCGCCAGGGCGGCAGGCTGGTCGATTTCACGCCCGGGCGGGCGGTGCGCTTCGAGGGCGAATTGTTCGCCGCACAGCTCGGGCTGGCGAGCCCGCTCGTATTCCTGTTTTTCATCGCGGGCACCTGGGGGGCGCTGCGGGCGGCGTGGCGGGAGGGCGGCGCGGCGGCGGGACTGGTCGCAGCACTGGTGCTGGTTCCCGGCGCGGTGTTCCTCGAACACGCGCTCGGCGACCGGGTGCAGGGGAACTGGCCGGCGGTGCTCTATCCGGCGGCGGCACTCGCGGGGGCGGCCTTCGCGCCGGGGTTGCGGCGCTGGCTCGCCCCCGCGGTCGGGCTCGGGGTGGCGGTCACGCTCGCGGCCTACCTCCAGGCGGTTGCGGCGCCGTTTCCGCTGCCCGCGCGGCTCGACCCGACGCTCGCCAAGCTCGCCGGCTGGCCCGCGCTCGCGCTGCGGGCGGCGACGATGGCGCGGGCGCGGGGGGCGGCCTTCGTCGCATCCGACGCCTATGATGTCGCCTCCGAACTCGCCTTCGATGCCCCGGGCGGGGTCGCGGTGCTCGCGGCCGGCGCCCGCTGGCGGCTGTTCCGGCTGCCGCGCGCGAGCATCGCGGGGCAGACCGGGCTGCTGCTTCGCCCCGCCCGCCGCCGCGGTCCGCCGCGCGCGCGGCGCTGGCGCTCGGTGCGGCCGATCGGGACGCTGGCCCGCGAACGCAACGGAGTGGTGGCGGAGCGCTACAAGCTCTATCTCGTGGTCGCGCGGCGGCCCGCACCCGGGCTGGTCAACCTGCCGCGCCCCTGAGAGCACGCCATGGACACCCCTTCCTTCGCCGATATCGCCGCCGCCGCCGACCGCATCGCGGGCCTGATCCGCCGCACGCCGCTGCTCGCCAACGCGGCGCTCGATGCGCAGAGCGGCGCCCGCGTGCTGGTGAAGGCGGAGCCGTTGCAGATCACCGGCAGCTTCAAGCTGCGCGGCGCCACCAATGCGCTGCGCGCCCTCGCGCCCGCGGAGCGTCACCGTGGCGTGATCGCCTTCTCCTCGGGCAACCACGGCCAGGCGGTGGCGGCGGCGGCGGCGGCGGCGGGGGTGGCGGCGACGGTGGTGATGCCGGCCGACGCGCCGCGCATCAAGACCGAGAGCACGCGGGCCTGGGGCGCGACCATCATCCCCTACGACCGCGCCGGCGAGGACCGCGAGGCGATCACCCGCGCCGCGGCGGCGCAGAGCGGTGCCGCCATCATCCCGCCCTTCGACCACCCTGCGGTGATCGCGGGACAGGGCACGCTCGGGCTCGAGATCGCCGAGGACGCGGGCGGGGGGCTCGATCTCCTGCTGGTGCCGGCGGGCGGCGGCGGGCTGGTCGCGGGCTGCGCGCTCGCCCTGGCCGAGAAGAGCCCGGCCACCCGCGTCTATGCGGTCGAGCCCGCCGGCTGGGACGATACCGCCCGCTCGCTCGCGGCCGGCGCGATCACCGGCAACGAAGCGGGCGGATCGGCGCTGTGCGATGCGCTGATGGCGCCCCGCCCGGGCACGCTCACCTTCGCGCTCAACCGGGTCCTGCTCGCCGGCGCGCTGGTGGTGAGCGAGGCCGAGGTGCTGGCGGCGATGGGCTTCGCCTTCCGCCATCTCAAGCTGGTGGTGGAGCCGGGCGGGGCGGTGGCGCTGGCCGCCCTGCTCGCCGGCCGCCTCGAGGTGCGCGGCAAGCGCGTCGGCGTCGTGCTCAGCGGCGGCAACGTCGACCCGGCGGTGTTCGCCCGCGCCCTGTCACCGCCGGAAAACTGATGGGAGTTCCTTGGCTTTTTCTTACAAGAAAGAGCTTCTTTTTTGAAAAAAAGAAGCAAAAAACTTGCTTCTGTTCTTGGTGATCTATGCGGCCAGCGCGGTGCGTTCGGCGAAGTCGCCGAAATGTTCGCCGGGGTGGCGGTCGCGCGCGTAGGCGGCGAACAGCGGGCGCAGCGCGGCCAGGATAGCGTCGTGATCGAGGTCCGCACGGTAGAGCCGGTTCATCCGGCTGCCGTCGAAGGCGGCGCCGAGATGGAGATTGTAGAGGCCGGGATTGCGGCCGACCAGGCCGATTTCGGCGAGATAGGGCCGCGCGCAGCCGTTGGGGCAGCCGGTCATGCGGATGACGATCTCCTCCTGCGCGAGGCCGACCGCCGCGAGTTCGTCCTCCAGCGCGGCAACCAGGCCGGGCAGATAGCGTTCGCTTTCGGCGAGCGCCAGGCCGCAGGTCGGCAGTGCGACGCAGGCCATGGAATTGCGCCGCAGCCCGCCCGCGGGATTGGCGAGGCCATGGCGGGCGATCGCGGACGCGACCGCTTCGCGCCCGTGGGCGGGAATGTCCGCGATCACCAGATTCTGGTTGGCGGTGATGATGAAGACACCCTCGTGGAAGCCCGCGATCTCGGCGAGCGCGCTCTTGAGCGGGCTCCCCTCGCGGTCGGCGACGCGGCCGTTCTCCACGAACAGGGTGAAATGGCTGCGCCCGTCCCCGCTTTCGCTCCAGCCGAGGCGATCGCCGGTGGCGTCGAACCGGAACGGGCGGGGGGGAAGCAGTTCCCAGCCGAGCCGTTCGGTCAACGCGGCGAGGAACCATTCGGTCCCGCGATCCTCGATGGTATATTTCAGGCGCGCGTGCTTGCGCTCCGCGCGGTCCCCGAAATCGCGCTGCACCAGCACGACTTTTTCCGCAAGCTCGATCACCTTGTCGGCGGGCACGTAGCCGAGCACATCGCCGATGCGCGGGAAGGTCGCGGGATCGCCGTGGGTCATGCCCATGCCGCCGCCGACGGTGACGTCGTAGCCGACGATGCCGCCCTCCCCCACGATGGCGATCAGCCCGAGATCATGGGCGAAGACGTCGACATCGTTGCGGGGCGGCACCGCGATCGCGATCTTGAACTTGCGCGGCATGTAGGTCGCGCCATAGATCGGCTCCGCCTCGGCTTCCGCCTCGCCGCCCGCCACCCGCTCGCCGTCGATCCAGATCTCGTGCCAGGCGCGGGTGCGCGGCAGGAGGTGCGCGCTGAGCGCCCGCGCCGCCGCCACCGCCTGCGCGTGCACCGCGCTCTCATAGGGGTTGGCGGTGGCGATGACGTTGCGGTTGACATCGCCGCAGGCGGCGATGGTGTCGAGCAGTGCCGCGTGCATCGCCTGGATGGCGGGCTTGAGATTGCTCTTGATGATGCCGTGGAACTGGATGGTCTGCCGGGTGGTCAGCCGCAGCGTGTGGTTGGCGCGCTCGTCCGCGAGCCGGTCCATCGCGCGCCATTGCGCGGGCGTGAGGATGCCGGCGGGAACGCGCAGCCGGGTCATGAAGCTGAACGCCTTCTCGAGCCGGCGCTTGGCGCGCTCGGGGCGGAGGTCGCGGTCGTCCTGCTGGTAGATGCCGTGGAACTTGGTGAGCTGGGTATCGTCCTCGGCGAGCGCGCCGGTTTCCGCGCGGGCCAGCCCCTCGGCGATGGTGCCGCGCAAATGCCGGCTCCTGGCCTTGATCTCCTCGTTGCGGGAGAGCGGCTTGGGCTGATCGGTCATGGCGGGTCCGTCGGTTCCTGCTGTGGCTGCGGTGCGTGCTGTTCGGGCTATTCCTGCTCGACGCCGAGCGCGGGCAGATGGATGCCGCACTCGGTCTTGCCGTGGCCGGCCCAGCGCCCGGAACGGCGATCACCGCCCGCGTCCACCGGCGCCGTGCAGGTGAGGCAGCCGACCGAGAGGAACCCGTCCGCCTCGAGCGGGTGGCGGGGCAGATCGTGGGCGTCGAAATAGGCCTCGATCCGCTCGAAGTTCCAGCCGGCGAGCGGATTGACCTTGATCCGCCCCGACGCTTCGGCCTCGAACGCGGGCAGCGCCGCGCGCGCCCCGCCCTGGAAGCGCTTGCGACCGGTGATCCAGGCGGCGAACGGGGCCAGCGCGGCGGCGAGCGGGGAGACTTTGCGGATGGCGCAGCAACGGTCGGGGTCGTGACGCCACAGCCTGCCGTCGGGATCGGCGACGCCGAGGCGGGCGGGATCGGGGCGGATCACGCGCACGTCGGTGAGGCCGAGACGGGCGATCAGGGTTTGGCGATAGGCGTGGGTCTCCTCGAAGAGCTTGCCGGTATCGAGGAAGATCACCGGCAGATGGCGATCGATGCTGGCCGCGAGATGCAGGAGCACCGCCGATTCGGTGCCGAAGGAGGAGACCAGCGCGATGCGCCCGCGGAAGAGATCGCCGATCGCGCGGGCGAGCAGATCGGGAGCGTCGAGATCGCCGTGGAGGAGATCGAGGGTGCGCGCGTCCCGCCCCGCGGCGGCGACGTCGGGACGGGCGGGAACGGCAGACATCAGTACACGTCCTTCCGGTAGCGCCCGGCGCGCGAGAGTTCGGCCAGCCGGGCCGCCGCGGCTTCGGGAGAGAGCCCGCCCTCTTCGGCGAGGATGCGCAGCAGTGTCGCCTCCACGTCACGCGCCATGTGCGCGGCGTCACCGCAGACATAGAGGTAGGCGCCCTGCCCGATCCAGGCGAAGACCTCGGCGCGGGCCTGCCAGAGCCGGTCCTGGACGTAGATCTTCTCGGGCTGGTCACGGGAAAAGGCGAGATCGAGGCGCGAGAGCAGACCCGACTTCCGCCACGCCTGCATCTCGGTCTGGTAGAGGAAGTCGTGGGTGAAGTGGCGATGGCCGAAGAAGAGCCAGTTGCGCCCGGTGGCGCCCGCCGCCTCGCGCTCCTGAAGGAAGGCGCGGAAAGGCGCCACCCCGGTGCCCGGCCCGATCATGATCACCGGCGCGGTTGCATCGGCGGGCAGGCGGAAATGGGGGTTGGGCTTGAGGAACACGCGCACCCGCTCCCCCGCGCGGCGGCGGGCGAGAAAGCCCGAGGCCACGCCTTCGCGCGCACGCCCCGCGCTCTGGTAGGCCAGACGGGCGACGGTCAGATGCGCTTCCTCGCCCACCGCCTTGCGGCTCGAGGCGATGGAGTAGTAGCGCGGTGGCAGCTTGCGGAAGAGCGCGGTGATTTCCTCGGCGCCGAGCGGGTGGGGGAAGGCGGCGAAGAGATCGACCGCCTGGCGGCCGGCGGCGAACGCCTCGAACCCGCCGGCCTGCGCGAGCAGCGCGGCGAGGGCCGCGTCGCCGGTGGTGCGGGCGTAGGATTCGGCGAGCGGCCGGGTCAGGGTGGTGACGTCGAATCCTTCGGCGAGGCGGGACGCGAGGGCCGTGTCCCCGCCGGCGCCGAGATGGGCGAGGATCTCCGCGACCAGCGCGGGGTCGTTCTCTGCCACCACGCCGAGCGAATCCCCCGGCTCGTAGGCGAGTGCCGCACCTTCGAGCGAGAGGCCGAGGTGGAAGGTCTCCGACGCCGACCGGCTCGAAGCGAGCGGGCCGTGCTCGAGGATCTCCGCGGCGAAGGGCGCGCTGCGCGAGACCGCGGCGGCGGTGGCGCGGGCGAAATCGACATGGATGACGGCGCCGCCGTCCTCCTCGGCCGCACTCTCGCCGAGCGCGCCGAGGGCCGCCTCCGTCCAGACGCCGGCCGGCGCATCGTAGTCGAGGTCGCACTCCACCCGGTCCGCGACGCGCTCGGCGCCGAGTTCGGCGAGCCGCTCGTCGAGCCTGCGCCCGGTCGCGCAGAACTGCACATAGGCGCGGTCGCCGAGGGCGAGCACCGAATAGCGCACCCCGCCGAGCCGGGGCGCGTCCGCCCCCACGAGCGCCTGGAGGAAGCCGGCGGCGCGCTGGGGCGGATCGCCTTCGCCCCAGGTGCTGGCGATGACGAGCAGATTGCGCGCCTTGGCGAGATCGGCCGGGGAGGCATCCGCCATGTCGAGCACGCGGGGGGCGAAGCCGCGCCTGGCCGCGGCCTTGCGGGCACTCTCCGCCAGCGCCTCGGCGTTGCCCGATTCGGTGGCGTAGAGGATCAGCAGCGGAGCGCGCTTGGCCGGCGCCGCCGGCGCAGGCTGCGCCTCCGTGCCGCGCCCGGCTTCGAAGCCGGCGAGGAAGCCCGCGAGCCAATGGCGCTGCGCGCTGCTCGCCCGCCCCATGATGCGGTTGAGCGCGCTGATCTCCTCGGGCGGGAAGGGCGCGGTCTCGGGCAGGAGCGACATGGGCGGTCCTTTCAGGCGGTCAGGCGGTCAGGCGGCGAGGGCGAGCGCCGGCAGGGCGCCGGAGGCGAGCAGCGGGGCGAGTGCCACGACGGGGCCGATGACGATCAGCGTCGGGGCGTCGGGGGGGATCGCGGCGGCAACGGCCGCGGCGGTGGCCAGCGTCGCGATGTGCACGGACTGGCGCGGCGTGGTCGCGTTTGCGATGAAGGCGACCGGTTCGTCCGCGCCACGCCCGGCCGCACGCAGCGCGGCCGCGATCTCGCCCACGCGGCGCAGCGCCATGTAGAGCACGATCACGCCGGCGCCGCGCGAAAGCCCGGCCCAGTCGATGTCCGCGGGCACCTCGCCGGCGCTGTCGTGGCCGGTGGCGAAGGCGAGGCTGTGGGCCAGGCCGCGGTGGGTGAGCGGAATGCCCGCCGCGGCGGCCGCTCCCAGCGCGGCACTGATGCCGGGGACGATGCGGAAGCCGATGCCGGCGGCGGCGAGCGCCAATGCCTCCTCGCCCCCGCGACCGAACAGGAGCGGATCGCCCCCCTTGAGCCGCAGCACGCGCAGGCCCTGGCGGGCCAGCGCGACGAGACGCTCGTTGATGGCGATCTGGCGGGTACCGCGTCCGCCCGCGCGCTTGCCCACCGCTTCGCGCCGCGCGTCCGGGCGGGCGAGCGCCAGGATCTCGGGCGAGACCAGCGCGTCGTGCAGCACCACGTCGGCCGCTTCCAGCGCGCGCCAGGCGTGCAGCGTCAGCAGGCCGGGATCGCCCGGGCCGGCACCGACCAGCCAGACGGTACCGGGGGCGAACTCGGGCCCGGGAAACGGCGCCCTCATGCCGGCCACCCGGTTTCGCCGAGCGCCGCCTCGGTCAGCGCCGCGACCTCCGCCATGCCGCGGCCCGCTGCCCGCCAGTCCGCCCGGCGGGCGGCGACCGCCGCGGCGCGGGCTTCCCACTCGACGCCGAGCAGCGTTTCGAGCCGGCGGCGCAGAGCGGCGGCGAGGCCAGGGGCCCGGCCGCCGGTCGAAATGGCCAGCAGGAGATCGCCGCGGCGGAGTTCGGCGGCGTTGTGGAAGTCACACAGCGCCGGCACCTCCTCGACATTGACCAGGACCCGGGCGGCGCGGGCGGCGCGGGCGAGAGGGGCTGCTTCGGATGGGGG
>DAHWFB010000075.1 GCA_027326105.1 Acetobacteraceae bacterium | reverse complement strand
CTCGTCGCCGCCCCGGTCGCGTACAACGCCGCCAGCTACCTTCGCATTCTCCTCGCCGAGCCCGATATGGCCGCCCTGCTCGCCGCCTCGCCCGGCCTGCGCCGCAGCCTGCGCCCGCTCTGCCGCCTGCTCGGCCTGCCCCAGCCCCCGGCTCCCCAACTTCCGGCCCACCAGTCTCCGCCGCCGCCCGAACCCGCGTCCCCCGCCAGCGGCGCGCCCTCACCCCCCGTTCGCCCTCCCGCCGATCCGCCGCCGTGGCCTCCCCGCGTCCGCGCCGCCACCGCCCCCCGGCCCGCCTCATCCTGGCCTCCCGCGCCCGCCGGAATCCCCCCCTGAACCCTCGCGCCCGCCCGCCCGCCGCACATGCCGCCAGGCGAACCACCCCGCGCCGCCGATCAGCAGCGCGAGGATGAGCGCGTCCGCGCGGTGCAGCGCGGCGCGCAGCCCGGGGTCACTCTCCCACGCGCCACCCAGCCGGTAGCCGGCATAGGCGAGCCCGAAACACCACGGCCACGACCCCGCGAACGTGTAGAGGTGGAACCGCCCCTGCGGCATCCGCGCGATCCCGGCCGGCAGCGCGATGAAGGTGCGCACCACCGGTAGCAGCCGGGCGAAGAACACGGTGATGCCGCCCCAGCGGGCGAAGAACCGGTCGGCGCGGGCCAGTTCGGCGCGGTCGAGCAGCACATACCGCCCCCACCGCTCCACCAGCGCCCGCCCGCCCCGCGCCCCCACCGCATAGGCCGCCGCCGAGCCCAGGTTGCAGCCGAGCGCCCCCGCCGTCGCCGCGAGCACGAGGTCGAACCGCCCGGTCGCGGCGAGGTAGCCCGCGAACGGCATGATGATCTCCGAAGGCAGCGGGATGCACGCCGATTCGATCGCCATCAAGAGCGCGACCCCGCCGTACCCTCCGGCCGATATGGCGGCGACGATCCCCCCCGCGAGTGTCGCGCTCAGCGTGTGGATGGCTCCGCCTCCGCCTCGGCGGCGCGCAAAAGCCGCAGGAAGTTCCCGCCCCACAACGCGGCGAGCGCCGCACCCTCGAACCCCCGCCGGCGCAGTTCCGCGGTGACGTTCCCGGTCTCCCCCGCGTTCGCCCAGCCGGTGATGCCGCCCCCGCCGTCGAAATCCGAGGAAATCCCGACATGGGCGATGCCGATGCTGCCCACCGCCGCCTCCACATGGTCGGCGAGGTCGGCCACGGAAACCGTCTCCTCCCGTCCCTTGGCGCGCAGGAAGGCGGGCATGGCGGTGATCTGGATCACCCCGCCCGCGCCCGCCAGCGCCGCGAGCTGTTCGTCGTCGAGGTTGCGCGGATGCTCGCACCGCGCCCGCACGCAGGAATGGGTGGCGATCACCGGGGTGCGCGAAACCGCCACCGCCTGCATCATCGCCGGCTTGGAAGCGTGGGAGACATCGACCAGCATCCCCGCCCGGTTGAGCGCCGCGATCGCCTCCCGCCCCAGCGCGGACAGTCCGCCGTGCGCCTCCCGCCCGTCCCCGAGGTCGGCGCGCGGAATGGCCGAATCGGCCAGCGCGTTGTGTCCGTTGTGGGTCAGCGTCAGGTACCGCGCCCCGCGCGCCGCGAGCGCGCGGACGCGGCCGGCATCGGCGCCGAGCGCGTGGCCGTTCTCGACGCAGGGGATCACCGCCGGCGCGCCTTCGGCCCAGGCCGCCTCCACCGCCTCCGCCGTGGTGGCGAGCCGGAACCCGCCCTGCGCCACCGCGGCGGTGGCCATCGCGCGGATGGCATCGAGCATGGCGAGCGCCCGGGCGAACGGGTCCTCGCCCTGCCCGGCGCGGGTCTGCGGGATGAAGGCGGCGAAACACCCCGCCGCCAGCCCGCCCGCCTTCATCTTGAGCAGATCGACCCGCCGCGCCGAGGGGCCGAACGGGCTCGGCCCCTCCGGCCAGGGAATGTCGATATGGGTGTCGATGGTCAGCAGCGGCGCGGCGGGGTCCATCGGCCAGCAATTTCCCGCCCGCGCCGCCCCGTCAAGTGCCCGCCCTCAATGACCGAGCGTGGGCATCACGAACTCCGCCGCCCGCCGCTTCTCCCCCGGCCAGCGCTGGGTGACCGCCTTGTAGCGGGTGTAGAACCGCACCCCCTCCGGCCCATGGATATGGTGGTCGCCGAACAGCGAGCGCTTCCAGCCGCCGAAGCTGTGGAAGGCCATCGGCACCGGAATCGGGATGTTGACGCCGATCATGCCGGCCTTGGTCTTCTCGGCGAAATCGCGCGCCGCCCCGCCGTGGGCGGTGTAGATCGAGGCGCCGTTGCCGTAGGTGTGCTCGTTGATGATGCCCACCGCCTCGCCGAGGTCGTGCGCCCGCACCACCGAAAGCACCGGCCCGAAGATCTCCTCGGCGTGGATGCGCATCAAGGGCGTGACATGGTCGAACAGCGAGCCGCCAAGGAAGAAGCCGCGCTCGTAGCCCTGGAGCGAGAGGCCCCGCCCGTCCACCACGAGTTGCGCGCCTTCCTTGACGCCGATGTCGATGTAGCCCTCCACCTTGGCCTTGTGCTCGGCGGTGACCAGCGGGCCCATCTCCGAATCGGGGTCGGTGCCGGGCCCGACCTTCAGCGTGCGCACCCGCTCGGCCAGCCGCTCGACCAGCCGGTCGCCGATACCGCCCACCGCGACCGCGACCGAGACCGCCATGCAGCGCTCCCCCGCCGAGCCATAGCCCGCGCCCATCAGCGCGTTGGTGACGTCCTCGAGATCGGCGTCCGGCATCACGACGAGGTGGTTCTTGGCCCCGCCCAAAGCCTGCACCCGCTTGCCCGCCGCCGTGCCGCCGCGATAGACCGCCTCCGCGATCGCGGTCGAGCCGACGAAGCTGATGGCGGCGATCTCGGGATGGGCGAGCAGTGTCTCCACCGCCACCCGTCCGCCCTGCACCACCGAAAACACCCCCGCCGGCAGCCCGGCCTCGGCGAGCAGTTCGGCGAGCGCGAGGCTGGCCGAAGGATCCTTCTCCGAAGGCTTGAGAATGAAGCAGTTTCCGGTGGCGAGCGCCATCGGGATCATCCACATCGGCACCATGATGGGGAAGTTGAACGGGGTGATGCCGGCGACCACGCCGAGCGGGGAGCGGGTCGACCAGGCGTCGATCCCGGTGCCCACCTGGTCGGTGAACTCGCCCTTGAGCAGGTGGGGGATTCCGCAGGCGAACTCCACCACTTCGAGCCCGCGCGTCACCTCGCCCTCGGCGTCGGAAAGCACCTTGCCGTGCTCGGCGGTGATCAGCGCGGCGAGGCGCTTGCGGTCGCGCTCCAGAAGCTCCTTGAAGCGGAACATCACCCGCGCCCGCTTGAGCGGCGGCGTCGCCGCCCAGGCCGGGAAGGCGGCGGCCGCCACCTGCACCGCCCGATCGACCAGCGCGGCATCGGCGACCGCGGCGCGGGCGGCAAGCTCGCCGGTCGCAGGGTTGAACACGTCGGTAAAGGCGCCATCGCCCCCCACCGCCCGCCCGCCGATGAAGTGACCGAGTTCGCGCATGTCCTGCCCTTTCCTGCCCCCTTGTTGACGGTGATCCGAAGTGGAATAAAAATTCCAATCCGGCCGGATGATGGGGAGAAATGAAACGTTCATTCCATGATAGGCCGCTGCCGGCCGCTGTCAAGCCGCGCCGCCGCGCCCCTACATGACGATGGTCTGGTAGGCGGCGATGCAGGCGAGATCGACGATCTGGCTCACCGAGGCGTCGAGCGCCATGATCTGCACCGGGCGGGAGAAGCCCATGAGCAGCGGCCCGATGGTCTCCCCGCCGCCGAGCCGGGGGGCGAGGCGGGCCGAGATCATCGCCGCGTGCAGCCCGGGCATGATCAGCACGTTGGCCGGCCCGGTCAGGCGGCAGAACGGGTAGAGCGCGCGGATCGCGGGTTCCAGGGCGACGTCGGGGCTCATCTCCCCGTCGTATTCGAAGTCGGCGCCGCGGCGGTCCAGCACCTCGACCGCCTCGCGCATGGCGTCGCCGAGCGGGTGCATCGGGTTGCCGAAGGTGGAGTAGGAGAGCATCGCCACCCGCGGCTCGTGGCCGAGGTGGCGCGCCGCCGCCGCCGCCCCCATGGCGATGCCGGCCAGCTGCTCGGCGGTGGGGCGGGCGTGGATGAGGGTGTCGGCGACGAACAGCGTCCCGCGCTGCCCGACCAGCAGGGTGAGCCCGAAGGGCACCCGCGCCGGCGCCGGGTCGAGCACCTTGCCGATGTCCTCGAGGCAGGCGGAGGCCGCCCGGGTCAGCCCGGTGAGCATGGTGTCGGCGTCCCCGGTCGCCACCATGCAGGCGGCGAAGACGTTGCGGTCCTGGTTGACCATGCGCTGGCAGTCGCGCGCCAGGAATCCCTTGCGCTGCAACCGGGCGTAGAGGAAGTCCGCGTAGCGGCGGTTGGCGCCGGACAGCCGGGCGTTGTGGATCTCGATCCCGGTGATCTCGCCGAGCCCCAGCCCGGCGAGGGTCGCGAGCACCCGCTCCTCCCGCCCGATCAGCACCGGCGTGCCGTAGCCCGCGTTGCGGAAGGCGACGGCGGCGCGCACCGCCTTCTCCTCCTCGCCCTCGGCGAAGACGACGCGCCGGGGCGAGGCGCGCACCCCCTCCATGATGGCGTCGAGCGCGCTCGCGGTGGGATCGAGCCGGCCGGAAAGCTCGCGGGCGTAGCGGCGCAGGTCGGGCAGCGGGCGGCGCGCCACCCCGCTCTCCATCGCGGCACGGGCGACCGCGGGCGAAACGCGCGAGATCAGCCGCGGGTCGAAGGCGTTGGGGATGATATAGTCCGGCCCGAAGTGGAGCCTCCGCCCGGCGCCGGCGATGGCGACCTCGTCGGGCACGTCCTCGCGCGCGAGTTGCGCCAGCGCCTCGGCGGCGGCGATCTTCATCGCCTCGTTGATGGTGCGCGCGCGGGCGTCGAGCGCGCCGCGGAAGATGTAGGGGAAGCCGAGCACGTTGTTGACCTGGTTGGGATAGTCGCTGCGCCCGGTGGCGATGATCACGTCCGGGCGCACGGCGCGCGCCTCCTCGGGGGT
>DAHWFB010000068.1 GCA_027326105.1 Acetobacteraceae bacterium | reverse complement strand
AAGTTCTTTGGTTCTTTCTTTCAAGAAAGAACAGTCCTTCTTTTTTGAAAAAAAGAAGCAAAAAACTTCTATTTGTCCGGGACTTCCAGGCCGATCGGGACCAGGTGGGAGAGGAATGCCTCCGCGGAGGCGCGCCAGGAGTAGGTCTCGGCCAGGGCGCGGGCCGCCGCCCGGTCGCAGGCGAGGGCGCGGCGCGCCGCGGCGGCGAGATCCGCATCGATCGCCCCCGCACCCGGGTGGTCGCCGAGGATATCGAGCGGGCCGGTCACCGGGAGTGCCGCGACCGGAGTGCCGCAGGCGAGCGCTTCGAGGATGACCAGACCGAAGGTGTCGGTGAGGCTCGGGAACACCAGCACGTCGGCCCCGGCGTAGGCGCGGGCGAGTGCGGCGCCATGGCGGAAGCCGGTGAAGTGCACGCCGGGAAACTCCCGCTCGAGGGCCGCCCGTTCCGGCCCGTCGCCCACCACCACCTTGCTGCCGGGCAGATCGAGCGCGAGGAAGGCGCCGATGTTCTTTTCCACCGCGGTCCGCCCGACATAGAGAAAGACCGGCCGCGGGAGGCCCCAGTCCTCCCGCGGTTCGGTGCGGAACTGGGCGAGATCGACCCCGCGCGACCACGGCTTGACCCGGGTGAAGCCGCGCGCGGCGAGTTCGGCGGCGAGCGAGGGGGTCGCGACCATCAGCCCCTCGCCGGCGCGATGGAAGCGGCGGAGCCAGGCGTAGGCGAGCCCGGTGGGCAGCCGCAGGCGGGCATGCAGATACTCGGGAAAGCGGGTGTGGAAGGCGGTGGTGAAGCGCCAGCCGCGCCGGCGCGCGATCCGCCGCGCCGCGATGCCGAGCGGGCCTTCGGTCGCGATGTGCAGCGCCTCGGGTGCATAGTCGCTCATCATCCGGGCGAGTTTGCGCCGCGGGCGCAGCGCGAGGCGGATGCCGGGATAGGTCGGGCAGGGCATGGTCGCGAACCGGTCCGGCCCGATCACCAGCACGTCGTGGCCGAGTGCGAGCAGTTCGGCGGAGGTCGCGGCGAGGGTGCGCACCACGCCGTTGACCTGGGGCACCCAGGCGTCCGAGACGATGAGGATCCGCCGCCCGGCGGGGCCGGCGGCGATCACGCCGCCGCCGCGACCCCGGCGCGGGACGCCGGACCGGCGGAGAGGAGTTGGGTGAGCGGCCAGTCGATCAGTTCGAGCCGCCCGTCCTCGTGTTCGACCAGCGCGGTGCAGCTTTCCACCCAGTCCCCGGCGTTGAGGTAGAGCACGCCGCCGACCTCGCGCATCTCGGCGTGGTGGATGTGGCCGCAGACCACCCCGTCGAAGCCGCGTGCCCGGGCGTGGGCCGCCAGCGCCTCCTCGAACCGGTCGATCGCCTTGACCGCCTCCTTCACCCGCCGCTTGAGCCAGACCGAGAGCGACCAGTAGGGATAGCCCAGCCGCCGCCGTGCGGCGTTGAACCAGCGGTTGAGCACCAGCGCCGCGCCATAGGCGCGATCGCCGAGATGGGCGAGGAACTTCGCGTAGCGCACCACGCTGTCGAAGGAATCCCCGTGCAGCACGAGCAGCCTGCGCCCGTCCGCGGTGCGGTGTTCGGCCTCGCGGGTGAGGCGGATGCCGGCGATGGAGAGGCCCATCGGCACCCACGCCCGCAGCATCTCGTCGTGGTTGCCGGGGATATAGGTCACCGCCGTGCCCGCCCGCGCGTGGCCGAGCACCAGCCGCAGCACCTCGTCGTGCGCGCTGTCCCAGTACCAGGAGCGGCGCAGCCGCCAGCCGTCGATGATGTCGCCGACCAGGAAGAGATTGCGGCAGGAAATACCGCGCAGGAACTCCGCGAGAAGGGCGCAGCGCGCGCCCCGGGTGCCGAGATGCAGGTCCGAAAGGAACACCGAGCGATATTGCTGGCGCGGCGGAAGAGCATTCATGGGATGCGGGTGCTTCCCTGGATCAAGAGCGCGTGACCGGACAACCGCCCGGGCAATAGCCGCACCACCGCGCGTCGGGACAGTGACTCTTCCATGAAACCGCCGCCATCGCGATCTTCGCACAATTGTCACCGGCCGCTCCCGATTCGCGTCATGGTGCGTTCATCATCTTCGGTTATTCTGGGAAGATGATTCGTTTCGCCCGCCGGATGGTGCCCGCGTGATCATCGTCTTCAACCCCGCCGCCAACCCCTCGGCGGGCCCGCTCCGGCGGACGCGGCTCTGGCGCGTGCTCGATCTGCTCGCCGCAAGCGGCGTGCGGATCGAATTGCACGAGACCCGCCATCGCGGCCACGGCACCGAGATCGCCCGCGCCGCCGCGGCGGCGGGAGCGCCCACCATCGTCGCCGCCGGCGGCGACGGCACCATCGCCGAGGTGGCACAGGGGCTGCTCGGCAGCCCTTGCCGGCTCGGTGTCATCCCGCTCGGCACCGCCAACGTGCTCGCCCATGAATTCTCGCTGCCGTTCGCGCCGCGGGCGGTCGCCGCGGCGCTCGGCTTCGGCCGCACCCGCCCGCTGTGGGCCGGGCTCGCCCGCTCCGAGGCGGGAGAGCGGGTGTTCGTGCAGATGATCGGCGCCGGCTTCGACGCCGAGGTGGTCCATCGCGTCTCGCCCGCGCTCAAGCGCCGTCTCGGCCGCGGCGCCTATGTGCTCGGGGCGCTGCGCGAACTGCCGCGCTACCGGTTCCGCCCCATCCGGTTGCGCCTGGACGGCGAAGAGATCGAAACCGGCAGTGTCGTCGTGTGCAAGGGCAGGCTCTACGGCGGCCCGTATCGCCTCGCCGCCGCGGCCGACCCCAGCCGGCCCGGCTTTTCCGTAGCCCTCTTCGACCATGCCGGCCCCTGGGCCACGCTGCTCTGCGGCGCGGCACTGCCGCTCGATCTGCTCGACCGCACGCCGTTCCTGCGCATCCGCCGCGCCATGCGGGTGGAGATCCTCGGCCCCGCCCCGACTCCGGCCCAGTCCGACGGCGACCCCTCGGGCCGGTTGCCGCTCGCCATCTCCGACGCGCCCGCGCCGATCGCGCTCATCGTCGGCTGAACCGGACCCGCCGGCGCACGATTCGCCCTTGCGGCGCCGGCGAGCCGGGTGCGACAGTCCGCGGTCGGGGCAGAACGGGGGTCGGCGGCTGCGATGGGTGCCACGGTGCGGTTCCTTCTGGGCGAGGCGGAGCGGGAGATCGCACTTGCCGATCCGACCCGTACCGTCCTCGACTATCTGCGCACCGACGAGCGCCGCACCGGCACCAAGGAAGGCTGCGCCGAGGGAGATTGCGGCGCCTGCACCGTCCTCCTCGGCGAGGCGAGGGATGGCGCGATGCGCTATCGTGCGGTCAACGCCTGCATCGCCTTCGCCGCCACGCTCGACGGCAAGCAGTTGCTCAGCGTCGAGGACCTCGCCGCCGCCGACGGCACGCCCCATCCGGTGCAGCGCGCGATGGTGGCGCAGCACGCCTCCCAGTGCGGCTTCTGCACGCCGGGCTTCGTGATGGCGCTCGCCGCCTTCCGGCTTGCCGGCGCCGCGCCGACGCGGGCCGCGATCGATGATGCCCTGGCCGGCAATCTCTGCCGCTGTACCGGCTACCGCCCGATCATCGACGCCGCCCGCGCGGCCTGCGCCGACCCCGCGCCCGACCCGCTCCGCGCCAACGAGAGCGCGACCCTCGCGCGGCTCCAGGCCCTCGCGCCGCGCACCAGCCTCGCCATCGTGCGGGACGGCCGCCGCTTCCTCGCCCCCCGCAGCATTGCAGAACTTGCAGCGCTCTGCGAGGAATTTCCCGAAGCGACCCGGCTCGCCGGCGGCACCGACGTCGGGCTCGCGGTGACCAAGGCGCTGCAAGATCCCGCCTGCGTGATCGCGCTCGGCGCGGTCTGCGGGCTCGATGCGATCGAGGAGAGCGCGCACACCATCACGATCGGCGCCACCGCCACCTACAGCGACGCGGCCCCCGTCATCGCCCGCCACTACCCCGATTTCGGCGAGCTCATCCGCCGCATCGGCAGCGTCCAGGTGCGCAACGCCGCCACCCTCGGCGGCAACATCGTCAACGCCTCGCCGATCGGCGATACCATGCCCGCCCTGCTCGCGCTCGATGCCCGCCTCATCCTGCGCCGGGGCTCGGCGGTGCGCGAACTCCCGCTCGCCGGCTTCTATCGGGGCTATCGGGAGACCGTGCTCGCGCCGGGAGAATTTCTCGAACGCGTGGTGCTGCCGAAGCCCGCGCCGGGGCAGATCTTCCGCGCCTACAAGCTCTCCAAGCGGTTCGATCAGGACATCTCCGCCGTCTGCGCCGCCTTCGCGCTGACCCTGGAGGCAGGCCGCGTCAGCGGCTTCGGCGCCGGCTTCGGCGGCCTCGCCGCGACGCCCGCCCGCGCGCCGGCGATCGAAGCGGCGGTGCTCGGCCGGCGATGGGACGAAGCGACCCTCGCCGCCGCCGGGGAAGCGTTCGATGCGAGCTTCACCCCGCTCTCGGACATGCGCGCCTCCGGCGCCTACCGCCGCCTCGCCGGGCGCAACCTGCTGCGCAAGCTCTACCTCGAGACCGCCCCCTCCGGCAGCGGCCGCGCGCGGACGCGGATTCTCGAGCCTGCGCCATGAGCCTTCACGAGCCCTTGCCGCACGACAGCGCCGCCCGCCACGCCAGCGGAGAGGCGCTCTATATCGACGATCTGCCCGAGCCGCGCGATCTTCTGCACGCGGCGATCGGGCTCTCGGCGCGCCCGCACGCCCGCCTCGCGGCAGTCGATCTCGCCGCCGTCGCCGCCGCCCGGGGCGTCGTATGCGTGGTCACCGCCGCCGACATCCCCGGTGTCAACGACGTCGGCTCCGCTGCGCACGGGGACCCGCTGCTCGCCGCGGCCGAGGTCGAATATGCCGGCCAGGCGATCTTCGCCGTCGCGGCCGAGACCGTCCGCGACGCCCGCCGGGCCGCGCGGCGGGCGCAAGTCACCTACCACGACCTGCCCGCGCTGCTCACCGTGGATGATGCGCTCGCCGCGCGAAGTTTCGTGCTGCCGAGCAAGACCCTGGTGCAGGGCGAGCCCGGGGCTGCGATCGCGCGCGCGCCGCACCGGCTTTCGGGGCGGCTCGACCTCGGCGGGCAGGATCATTTCTATCTCGAAGGGCAGATCGCGATGGCCCTGCCGCAGGAAGGCGGTGAACTCAAGATCTACAGCTCCACCCAGCATCCGACCGAAGTGAGCCACATGGTCTCGCGGGTGCTCGCTCTGCCCTGTCACCGCATCGGCGTCGAAGTGCGCCGGATGGGCGGGGCCTTCGGCGGCAAGGAGTCCCAGGCCAGCCAGATCGCCTGCATCGCCGCCCTGCTCGCCCACCACACCCGCCGTCCGGTCAAGCTGCGGCTCGACCGTGACGACGACATGGTGCTCACCGGCAAGCGGCACGGCTTCCGCATCGACTATGAGGTGGGCTTCGACGACACCGGCCGCATCCTCGGGGTCGATTTCCTGCTCGCCGGCCACTGCGGTTTTTCGCCCCACCTTTCGGGGCCGGTGAACGACCGCGCCATGTTCCACGCCGACAACGGCTATTTTCTCGAGAACGCGCGCATCGTCTCCCACCGCTGCAAGACCCACACCGTCTCCAACACCGCCTTTCGCGGCTTCGGCGGCCCGCAGGGGATGATGGCGATCGAGCAGGTGATCGACGAGATCTCCCGCCATCTCGGCCGCGATCCCTACGCGGTGCGCCGGGTCAATTTCTACGGCAAGGCGCCGCGCAACCGTACCCCCTACGGCATGGAGGTGCGCGCCAACCCCCTCCCCGCGCTCACCGCCCGCCTCGCCCGCACCTCCGCCTATGCCCGCCGCCGCCGCGAGATCGCCGCCTTCAACCGCGAAAACCCCTGGATCAAGCGCGGAATCGCGCTCACCCCGGTGAAGTTCGGCATCTCCTTCACGCTGACGCAGATGAACCAGGCCGGCGCGCTGGTGCACGTCTATACCGACGGAACCATCCATCTCGCCCACGGCGGAACCGAGATGGGCCAGGGCCTGTTGGTCAAGGTGGCGCAGGTGGTGGCGAACGAGTTCGCGCTGCCGCTCGAGCGCGTGCGCATCACCGCGACCTCGACCGAGCAGGTCCCCAACACGTCCGCGACCGCCGCCTCCTCGGGCTCCGATCTCAACGGTGCGGCCGCGCGCGCCGCCGCGATCACCCTGAAGGCCCGCATGGCCCGGGTCGCCGCCGCCGAATTCGGCGTCCCCGCCGGCGAGGTGCGCTTCGCGAACGGCGCGGTGCGGGCGGGCAATCACACCATAGGCTTCGACGAACTCGCGCGCCTCTGCCATCGCCACCGCGTCTCGCTGTCCGCCACCGGCTTCTACCGCACCCCCGGTCTCGCCTACGATCCCGCCGCCATGCGCGGCGAGCCGTTCTTCTATTTCGCCTATGGCGCCGCTGTCGCGGAGGTGGAAATCGACGTGCTGAGCGGCGAATATCGCATCCTGCGCGCCGATCTGCTGCACGATTGCGGCCGTTCGCTCAATCCCGCCATCGATCGCGGCCAGATCGAAGGCGGGTTCGTCCAGGGCGCGGGCTGGCTCACCACCGAGGAGTTGTGGTGGGACGCGCAAGGAAGCCTGCGCACCCACGCGCCCTCCACCTACAAGATCCCGGCCTGCTCGGACCTGCCGCGCGACTTCCGGGTCGCGTTCTGGGCCGGCCGCAGCCACGCCCCCGCCCTCCATCGCGCCAAGGCGGTGGGCGAGCCGCCGCTCATGCTCGCCATGTCGGTCTTCTTCGCGATCCGGGACGCCATCGCCGCGACCGCACACCATCGCGCGCGTCCGCGCCTCGATGCCCCCGCGACCCCCGAGCGCGTCCTGCTCGCCATCGCCGCCCTCGCCGCCGGCGGCGGCGCGGCGGCGGCCGGCGTGGTGGCCGCATAGCATGCCGCCGCCCTGGATCGCCGATCTCGCCGCCGCCCTCGCCGCCGGGCATCCGGCGGCCCTGGTCGGCATCGTCGAAGTGGAAGGGTCGAGCCCGCGCGAGGCGGGGGCGAAGATGGTGGTGGAAGAGGATGCGGTCCACGGCAGCATCGGCGGCGGCCGGCTCGAGTGGGAGGCGATCGCGCTCGCCCGCGCCCGCCTCGCCGAAGCCGGCGGCGATGACGCCCCCCGCCTGCACGAGTTCCTCCTCGGCCCCGACCTCGGCCAGTGCTGCGGCGGCCATGTCCGGCTCCTGATCGAGATCGTCCGCCCCGAGAGCCTGCGGGTCGCGGTGTTCGGCGCCGGCCACGTCGGGCGCGCGCTGGTCCGCGTGCTCGCCGAGGTGCCCTGCCGCATCCGCTGGATCGACGGGCGGGAGGACGCGTTTGCCGAACCGCTCCCCGCCGCGGTCACCGCCCTGCGCGCCGACCCGCCGGACGCCGCCGTCGCGGCGCTGCCACCGGGGACGATGGTGGTGGTGATGACCCACAGCCACGATCTCGACTTCGCCATCATCGCCCGCGCCCTGCCGCGTGCGGATCTCCCCTTCGTCGGGCTGATCGGGTCGGCGACCAAGCGCGCCCGCTTCCTCCACCGCCTGCCCGCCGCCGGCGTCGCGGCGGAGGCGGCGGCACGGCTGGTCTGCCCCATCGGGCTGCCCGGTGTCGGCGCCAAGCACCCCGGCGCCATCGCCATCGCCACCGCGGCGCAGATCCTCGCCTGCGCCTCCCGCGCGCCGGCGCCCGCGCGGTCGGCGCCGGCCATCGCGCCGCACGGCAGCCGATGACCGGCGAGGACGAAACCTTCCTCCGCCGCGCCATCGCCCTGTCGCGCGAACGGATGGCGGCCGGTGACGGCGGCCCGTTCGGCGCCGTCGTGGTCCGCGACGGGCGCGTCCTCGCCGAGGGCGCCAACGCCGTCACCACCGCGAACGACCCCACGGCGCACGCCGAAATCACCGCCATCCGCCGCGCCTGCCAGGCGGTGGGCAGCTTCTCGCTGGCGGGGGCGACCATCTACACCAGTTGCGAGCCCTGCCCGATGTGCCTCGGCGCGATCTACTGGGCGCGCCTCGCGCGCATCGTCTACGCCAACGACCGGGCGGATGCGGCCGCCATCGGCTTCGACGACGCGTTCCTCTACCGCGAGATCCCGCTTCCGCCCGCCCGCCGCGCGATCCCGACCGAACGGATGCTCGCCGGGGAGGCGCGCGCCGTGTTCGCCGCCTGGGCGGCCAAGCCGGACCGGATTCCCTACTGAAATTCCCGATCGAACGCAGCCTCTCGCCGCTGGCCGGCTTGGACCGGCACGCGCTGGCGTGCTACTGCCCCCGCATGGTCCCAAACCGCTCCCCGCACGAGGCCAGCTTCCTGCCATGGCCCAACCGCTGATCGCCGTGCTCAACGGTCCCAATCTCAACCTGCCGGGGCTCGGCGAGCCGGAGGCGTCCGGCGGCGCCTCGCTCGACGATATCGAGCAGCTCTGCGCGGAGACCGCCGAGGGCCTCGGCCTCGCCATCGACTTCCGCCAGACCAACGGCGAAGGCGAACTGATCTCCTGGGTGCAGGAATGCCGTGGCCGGGCGGACGGCATCCTCATCAACCCGTCCGGCTTCGCCCACTCCTCGGTCGCGCTGGGCGACGCGCTCGCCGCCGTCGGCCTGCCGGTGGTGGAGATCCATCTGTCCAATCTTCTCGCCCGCGAGCCCTTCCGCCGCCGCTCCCACGTCGCGCGCGCCGCCGCCGGGCTGATTTCCGGTTTCGGCCCGCGCGGCTACGCGCTGGGGCTGACCGCGATCGCCGACCTTCTGCTGGAGCGCGCGCCATGACGACCCTGCCCTTCTCCGTCGACGCCATCCGCGAGCTCGCCGCCATCCTGACCGAGACCGGGCTGACCGAGATCGAACTCGCCGAAGGCGAACGCCGCATCCGCGTCGCCCGCAGCCCCGCGCCCGCCACCTTCGCGGTCCCCGCCGCCGCCGCCGTGCCCGCCGCCGAAAGCGCCCCCGCGGTCGCCGCCATCGCCGACGCCGAGCATCCGGGCGCGGTGGTGAGCCCGATGGTCGGCGTCGCCTATCTCTCGCCCGAGCCGGGGGCGGCGCCGTTCGTCAGCCTCGGCGCCGCGGTGAGCGAGGGGCAGACGGTGCTGCTGATCGAGGCGATGAAGACCTTCAACCAGATCAAGGCGCCGCGCTCGGGCACGGTGAGCCGCATCCTGGTCGCCTCCGGCTCGCCGGTCGAATATGGCGAAGCGCTGATGATCATCGAGTAGGCGGATGTTCCACAAGGTCCTCATCGCCAACCGGGGAGAGATCGCGCTGCGCATCCAGCGCGCCTGCCGCGAGATGGGCATCCCCTCGGTTGCCGTCCATTCCACGGCGGACGCGGAGGCGATGCACGTCCGCCTCGCCGATGAAAGCGTGTGCATCGGCCCCGCCCCGGTGCGCGAGAGCTATCTCAACATGCCCTCCATCCTTTCGGCGGCGCTGATCACCGGGGCGGATGCGATCCACCCCGGCTATGGCTTCCTCTCCGAGAACGCCGATTTCGCCGAGATGGTGGAAGCCCACGGCCTCGCCTTCATCGGCCCCGCGCCCGAGCACATCCGCATGATGGGCGACAAGATCGCCGCCAAGACCACGATGGCCCGGCTCAAGGTACCGCTCGTTCCCGGCTCGGACGGCGAGGTGCAAAGCCTCGAGGAGGCGCGCGCGGTCGCCGCGAGCGTGGGCTATCCGGTGCTGGTGAAGGCCGCGGCGGGCGGCGGCGGGCGGGGGATGAAGGTCGCGACCGACCCCGCCGGCATCGAGGAGGCCTGGCGCGTCGCCCGCGCCGAGGCCAAGGCCGCCTTCGGCAACGACGCCGTCTATCTCGAGAAATATCTCGACCGCCCCCGCCACATCGAGCTCCAGGTGCTCGCCGACGGAGAGGGCGATGTGGTCCATTTCGGCGAGCGCGACTGCTCCCTCCAGCGCCGCCACCAGAAGCTGCTCGAGGAGGCGGGCTCGCCCGCGCTCACCCCGGCCGAGCGCGAACGGCTCGGCGCCGTCGTCACCGCCGCCCTGCGCGAGATCGGCTACCGCAACGCCGGCACGCTCGAATTCCTCTATCAGGACGGGCAGTTCGCCTTCATCGAAATGAATACCCGCCTCCAGGTCGAGCATCCGGTCACCGAAATGGTCGCCGGCGTCGATCTGGTGCGCGAGCAGATCCGCATCGCCGCCGGGGAGCCGCTCGGCTACGGCCAGGCGGACATCCGCCTCTCCGGCCACGCCATCGAATGCCGCATCAATGCCGAGGATCCGGAGACCTTCCTGCCGGTGCCCGGCCGGGTCTCCGCCTACCACGCCCCGGGCGGGCTCGGGGTGCGGGTCGATTCCGCCCTCTACGCCGGTTGCGAAGTGCCGCCCTACTACGACAGCATGGTGGCCAAGCTGATCGTCCACGCCCCCGACCGGCCGGCCGCCATCGCCCGCCTGCGCCGCGCGCTCGACGAATTCGCGGTGATCGGGATCAAGACCACCCTGCCGCTGCACCGGCGCATCATCGACGATCCCGAGTTCCAGGCCGGCACCTACACCATCCACTGGCTCGAAAAATTCGTCGGGCGCGGCAACCCGCCCCCCGCCTGACGAAAGCCGCCCGCACCTGGGGCCGCCCGCACCCGGCGGGCCTCTCAAGATCGAACCCGTCAGGCTTGATTTTCCGCGCGAATTTCGCGCTTCGGTAGCACGCCGGCCGCCGCCCCGTCTCACGCGGGAGTATGCGATTTCGATACAACCTAATTAACGATCAATTGTCTCTTTCTTTATCCTTAACCGCGTGTTAAGCTTCTCCCCACGCTGCCGGAAAACCTGGCCCTCCCGGGCCCCCGGCCACTCCGAGACCCGCCGCGGGGAGAGACCGGCGTTCCATGTCCGCCAACGGCTCCGATACCTGGACGAACGGCAGCGGAGACTGGTTCTCCGCCACGAACTGGTCCGCGGGCCTGCCCGGTGCCACCGCCACCGCCGTCCTCGCCCCCGCCGCGCCAGCCACCATCCGCTTCGACGGCGGCGCCACCCTCGCCGGCCTCGAGGGTTCCGCCACCGCGACGCTCTCGATCGCCGGCGGCACGCTCACCCTGCTCGGCCTCGCCCCGGCCACGCTCGCCGGGGCGCTCGATTTCGCCGCTGGCAGCATCGATCTCGCGGCCGGAGCCCTCGCGCTCAGCGGCGGCGGCACCCTGGCCGGCGGCCTGCTCGGCTCCGGCACGCTGCGCCTCGACGGCAGCGCCCTCTACACGCTCGCCGCCGGCCTCACCCTCGGCACCGTCGGCCTGGATCTGACCGGATCCGCACGGGCCAGCCTCTCCGCCGATCTCGCCGACGCCGGCGCCTTCACCATGGGCACCCTCCCCGCCGATGCGCCCACGCTCGACCTCGGCGGCCATACGCTCAGCCTGTCCGGCAGCGCCACCTTCCGCGGGGGCACCGTGGAGGGTCCCGGAACCCTGGCGCTCGCCGGCGGGGCCAGCGCCGCGGTCGCCGCCCTCACCCTCGCCGGCGGCGCCACCCTTGCCGACAGCGCCTGGGCGCATCAGGACGGCACCCTCACACTCGGCACCTCCGCCACCGATACCGCCGGCCTGACCATCGCCCCGGGTGCGACCTACAGCATCTTCCAGAGCCAGATCACCGCCGCCGGCGCCGGCGACCGGATCGTCAACGCCGGCACGTTCGGGATCGTAGCCGGCGTCGATCAGAGCAGCGTCGGCGCCGCCATCACCAGCACCGGCACCGTCGAGGTGGACAGCGGCACGCTCGGCTTCTACGGCGGCGGCACCTTCGCCGGCACCGGCCCCTCCGCGTCCGCCGCCATCACCGGCCACGGCCAGATCGGCCTCTTCGGCGGCACCACCACCTTCGGCCCCTACCTCGCCCTGGCGGTCGCCTCGCTCGCCGTCGCCGATGCCGGAACCAGCCTCGTCCTCGGCGCCGGGGAGCGGTTTTCCGGCACCTTCCAGCTCGGCGCCGGCACCCGGCTGGAGACCGGGCTGCATGCGCTGACCCTGTCCGGCGCCGCCACCCTGCACGGCGATCTGCTCGGCGCCGGCGTGCTCGACATCACCGGCAGCGCCGGCCTCGCCGCCGCCGCGCTCAGCGGCGGGACGACGCTGCGCGACGGTGGCCTGCTCACCCAGAGCGGGACGCTGTGGATCGGCGGCTCCGCCCGCTTCGCCGCCCAACTCGAAATCGCCGCCGGCGCGCGCTACGCGATCACCAACGACAGCGCCATCCGCGGCGGCACCCTGTTCTCCGGGCGCATCGACAACGCCGGCACCCTGGAAAAGACCGGCGGCTCCGGCACCAGCCTGGTCGCGCCCGCCACCGTGAACGACGCCACCATCGCGGCCTTCGGTGGCACCCTCGCCTTCGCCGATCTGCTCAACAACGCCACCCTGGAGGCGGCCGGCGGCACGCTCGCGCTCGCGAGCACCCTCTCCGCCGCGGCCGGACACGCCGGGCGGGTCGAGATCGGGGCCGGGGGCACGCTCGCCCTCGCCGCCGGGGCGGATGCGAGCCAGAGCATCGCCTTCACCGCGCCGGGCGCCACCCTCCTGCTCGACGGCCCCGACAGCGTGCCCGCCGGCACGATCTCCGGCTTCGCCAGCGGCGACATCATCCATCTGGCCGGGGTCACCGCGACCGGCCTGCTGACCGTGGCGACCGGCGCCGATACCACCGACGTCACCGTCTTCGCCGCCGGCACGGCGGTGATGACGCTTCATTTCCTCAGCCCCGCCGCGGCTCTGGCGAGCCTGTCGGTGGCGGCCGACCCGGCCGGGGGATCGGACCTGCTGCTCGCCCCCGCCAGCGGTTCCCCGCCGCTCGCCTGGGCCGCGTCCCTCGCGCAGCCCACCTTCGCGGCGAACGCCCCGGCGGCGGGCCCGGTGGAAGCCCGCGCGCACCCCCTCGCCGGCGCCCTGCCGCTCTGGCCGGCTGCGCCGCCGAGCGCGCCCCTGCTCCTCCATCCCGGTGGGTGACCGCACCCCGGCCGGGTGAGGCCGACGGATCACCGGCGCTTCTATTTCGACGCCAGCACGGCGGGGGGATGGGCCAGCGTCTGCTCCAGCCATCCCTTGGGCATGCCGGCGCGGAAGCTCGCGCGCAGCCGGACCGCCTCCGCCTCGCTCAGCCCGGCCACGGCGGCGCGGAAAAAGCGCGGGTCGGGGGTGAACATCAGATAGGCCTGGGTCTCGTTCATCATCAGGAGCGGGATGTGGGTGTCGTACCCCTCGCTGCCCAGAAAGCGGCGGAAGCCGGCGCGTTCGGCCGGGGTCAGCGTGGCATGCCAGAAGTGGGCCACGAAGCGGCGATAGCCGGCGTCGGTGAAATAGAAGCCGTGCGAAAGCTCGTGGTGGAGGATGGTCGCCCGCGCCTTGGCGTCGATCCCCGGCCCGACCCGCGGGATCGAGAGCAGCGCCCCCACCGCCCCCGGCCGCAGCCAGCCCAGCCGGCGCAGCAGCCGGCGCAGCCAGATCTCCTGCGCATCGAGGTGGATCGCCTCCCGCTTCGCGAGCGCGAAGAAGCGGGCGAGGTCGGCGGCGGAATAGTCGTGGCCGTAATAGTAGGTGGCGACGGTGTCGCCCCCGGCGCGGATGGCGGCGTCGAGATCGGCGGTGTTGAGCAGCCGATCCTTGGGCAGCCCGGCCTTTTCGACGAAGGCCGCCACCCGGTCGAGCATCAGCCCCTGCTGTTCGAGATCGGTGAAGTCGAGCACCAGGATGGCGGGATCGGGCGCGAAGCGGAACACGGTGAGGCCGGGCCGGTGGTTGGCGTCGATCACCGCCTCCCCTGCCCGCAGGATCGGCGGCCCGGCCGGGCGCAGCATGCGCCAGGCGAGAAACCCGCCCGCCGCCAGCACCACCAGCGCCAGCCCCACGGCCAACCAGCGCCACCGGCGCCGCACGGGCGGAGGCAGGCGTACCGTCGGGTCGTCCGCTTCCGCCGCCTTCACCCTGTCCCCGGCGTCCGGCGTGGGAGGCTCAACTGCCGATATTCACGACCTGCACCCGCCGGTTGCGCGCCTCCGGCGTCTGCGGCGGGGTCGGCACCAGCAGACCCTTCTCGCCCATCCCGACCGCCACCAGCCGGCTCGCGGAGATGCCGAAATGGGCCTCGAGATAGGCCGCCACCGCGTCGGCGCGGCGCTGGGAAAGTGCGAGATTGTAGCCCGGGCTGCCCACCGTGTCGGTATGGCCCTCGATCCGGAAGCGGTACTGGGCGAGCTGGGCGCTGCTCAGCGCCGCCCCCAGCTTGTCGAGCGTGCCCCGCGCCGCCGGCGTGAGCCGGGCCGAGTTGGTCGCGAATTCGACGGTCAGGCTGACCGCCGGTGCCGCCGCGGCCGGAGCCGCGGGCGTGGTGGTGGCCGCGGTGGTGGTGGCGGGCGCGGCGGGCGCCGGCGTGGCGGGCGCGGCCGCACCCGGGCTCACCGGTGCCACCGGCCCGAGCGGGCGGATGCCGCGGCTGGTGTTGGTCAGGTTCTTGGGTGTCAGCCCCTGGATGATCGCACTGGTCGAGGGGCTGGTCTGGGCCAGTGCGGGCCCCGCAAGGCCCGCGGCGAGTGCCGCGGCCGAGATCACGGCGAAGATGCGCATCCTTTGCCTCCCATCAGAATCCCATCGGAATGGGGGCGATCATAGCACCTCCGCGCCGCGGGTGGGACCCCCGCCCACGCTCAGCGGCCGAGGTTGACCACCAGCACCCGCCGGTTGCGCGCCTCCGGGGTCTGCGGCGGGGTCGGCACCAGCAGACCACGCTCGCCCACCCCCACCGCGAGCAGCCGCGCCGGGGCGACCCCGAACCGGGTCTCGAGATAGGCGGCGACCGCGTCCGCACGGCGCTGCGACAGCGCCAGATTGTAGGCCGCGGTGCCCACCGTGTCGGTATGGCCTTCCAGCCGGAAGCGCGATCCGGCCAGCGCGGGATTGGCGAGCGCCGCGCCCAGCTGGTCGAGCGTCGTGCGGGCGGCGCCGGTGAGCCGCGCGGAACCGGTCGCGAACTCGACGTTCAGACTGACCGAAGGGGATGGAACACGGATGCAGCGCGTGGTCGTCGTCAAGCCGCCGGGCGCCGGGCGCAGCAGCCGGATGCCGCGCCCGCCGCCGCAGCGCAGCACGGTGATCTTGCTGATATCCTCCCCCGGCTTGAGCAGGTGGAGGCCGCGCAGCGTCTCCTTCAGGGTCTTTGGCTCCAACTGGTGGACGATCTGACCGGCGGAGGGGTTGTTCTGCGCCGCCGCCGCCCGGCCGGGACCGGCGGCGACCAGGGCGACGGCCAGACCGACGGCCAGGGCAGCGGCGATCAGGGCAGCGGCGGACCAGCGCATCTTCGTTCCTCCCGGTTCAGCGTTCTCTCATGCCGACGCCGCGCGCCCGGCTCGAGGCCGGGCACGGCGCGCGGGGGGGCTGCGATCCGCCCGGCGGCGGCCGGGGCCACGGCGCGCCGGGCGAGGATGGCTCGAACGAGCGCGGTCCGGGCAACGATGGGGCGGGCGAGGATGGGGCGGGCGAGGATCGGGCGGACGAGGATGGGGCGGACGAGGATGGTTCGGGCGATCGCGGCTCGGGCGGGGGTGGCTCGGTCAGGGGCGGGTCGGGGGATCGTGGTTCGGGCGGCAGGGCGACGCCGAGCATATGGCAGAGCGGGCGCAGATTGCGCCGCAGCCCCGGCGAGGCGGCGAGGAGCGCGGCCATTTCGGGGTCGGCGAGCAGAGCGGTGAGCTGGCCATTGCCGAAGCGGGCGGTGGGGACGTAGCGCAGGAGCCAGCCCTTGCGGCGGGGCAGGGACGGCCAGGGGCGCACCCGGTAGGGCGGGCGGCGCGGGGCCGGCGGCGCGGCCGCGGGCGAAGCCAGGCGGGGGC
>DAHWFB010000066.1 GCA_027326105.1 Acetobacteraceae bacterium | reverse complement strand
GTCATTTCGAGTTCTGGTCCGAGTTGGCGTGTCGCGGACCCCACCTCCTGCGCGAGGCCGGCATTCCGATCGCGCCCCTCTGGTCCGAATACGAAGAATGGCCGCGCGGGCGCGTACTCTACGATTGCGTGGCGCGACGCTTCATCATCCGGGCTGACCGGCAGCTCCATCGACCCGCTTTCGTCCGCCTCATTGCCGACCGCTTCCGTTTCGTCACGGCAGACGCGTCGGTCCTTCCCGACGATCACTACCGCAGTATCCGCCACGTGCCCCTGCCGGCGCCGCAACACGCGGGCCGAGCAAGGTGAACTGCGTCAAAGGTATCCAGGCGAGCAGCGGGGCGCACCCTTCACCCCGGATTCCCGACGCCACTGCACCAACTCATAGATCGCGATGCCCGCAGCGGTGGCGACGTTCAGGGAGCTCCCGGGCGGACTCTACCTCAGGTGGGAGGAGTATTCGGGGCGCAGGTCACACTCCACGCGCCGGAATCCCGTGAGCAGCAGGAGCCGGATCGCGGCAAGCCCCGTTGGATGCTCGTTCTCGGCGGCGAGGATACGCATCACTTCACCCAGGCGCGCGATCCCGGCCGTGCTCAAACGTCGCTCTCGCGGTGTGCTGGCCCGCTTGCGCACGCCCCGTGCCGGGTTGCTCTCGATTTTGCCCCATCGCACGGCGTGCTCAAAGATCGAGTGCAAAGACGAGACCGTGCGGGCCGCGGCTCCCTCACCGCCGATCGGCGTGCCGCCCCGTGGCCCTGCTCGACCCTTCGCCGTCTTGCCCGCGGCAATGTCGGCCTGCATCGCCTCGATATCGCCAAGCTTCAGGCTGGAGACCCCTCGGTCACCCAGTAGTGGCCGGGTGTGTGTTTCGATGCGACTCTTGTCCATCGCCAGGATGGACGCCTTTATCGGCCGATGACCAGACGGCGGGTACCGCGCTCGTTCCTCTCCGCCGCGCTAGCGCAACGCGGATCGTCCCGCGCTATGCTTGCCTCCGCGATCGCATCGGGGCAGGCATGGCGCGGCTCTTCCTGAGCTACGGGCGGCGGGACGGGGCGGAGTTCGCCGACCGTCTGGCCGCCGACCTCGCCGCCGCCGGACACCTGCCCTTCCTCGACCGGCGCGCGCTGCGCCTCGGCCACGCCTGGGACGAAACCCTCGCCGCCGCGCTCGATGAAGCGGAGGCGCTGCTCGCCGTGCTCACCCCCCACGCCGTCCGCCGCGCCGGCGATGGCACGGCGGACGGCCAGGACAGCGTCTGCCTGGACGAGATCGCCCGCGCCCGCCGCCTTGGCAAGCCGGTGCTGCCGCTCATGGTCCTGCCCTGCGACCCGCCGCTCACCCTCGAGCGCGCCCACTATCTCGATTTCACCGGCTGGCAGGGCTCGGAGGCCCGCTACCGCGCGCGGCTGGAGGAACTCCTCGCCCGCCTCGCCGGCGCCGAACCCGCGCCCGCGCCGCTCCCCGCCGGAACCGCCTGGGACTTCGCCCGGCGCATCGCCGAAGGGGCGGCCGGCTTCACCGGGCGGGACTGGGTCTTCGCCCGGATCGCGGCCTGGCGCGACGGCGCCGACCCCCGCCCGCTGCTGATCCTCGGCGAGCCCGGGATCGGCAAATCGAGCCTGCTCGCCGAACTCCTCCGCCGCGACCGCGGCACGCGCGTCCTCGCCGCCCATTTCTTCCAGGCCGAACTGCCGGCGACCCGCGATCCCGCCCGTTTCGTGCGTGATTTCGCGGGCGCGATCGCGGCCGGCCTGCCCGCCTATGCCGCCGCGCTCCGCGCCCCCGGCCTCGCCGCCGATCGCGCTCCCGCCGCCATCGCCGCCGACCCGGCGAGCGCCTTCGAGCGCCTGCTCGCCATCCCGCTCGCCGGCCTGACGCCCCCCGCGCAACCCCTGCTGGTAGTGGTCGACGGGCTGGACGAAGCGCGCGCCGGCGCCACCGCGGGTGCTGCTTCCGCCGCCGACCTCCTGCGCGACTGGGACCGCCGCCTGCCGTCGTGGCTGCGCCTGCTCGCCACCTCCCGCCCCGAGCCCGCCGCGCTGCGCGGCTTCGAGAACGCCCGCCGCCTGCAACTCTCCGCCGCCGATCCGCGCAACCTCGCCGATCTCGAAGCCTGGCTCGCCACCCACCTGTCCGGCCCGCAGGCGGCGCCCACGGCGGCGCTCCTGCGCGCCCGCAGCGCCGGCAACTTCCTCTACGCGCGCGAGGCGCTCGCCGCCTTCGCGGCCGAGCCCGGCTTCGATCCCGCCAGCCTGCCCCCCGGCCTCGCCGGTCTCTACGGCCGCTTCTTCGAGCGCAGCTTCCCGAGCGAGCGCGACTATGCTCCCGCCCGTGCCGTCCTCGGGGCGCTGTGCGCCGCCCGCGAACCGCTCGGCGAGACCGCTCTCGCCGCCATCGCCGGGCTCGATCCGCCCGCCGCGCGCGCCACCTTCGACCGGCTCGCCGGCTACCTCCGCCCCATCGGCGCCGGCCTCGCCCTCACCCACAAGGCCCTCGCCGACTGGCTCACCGACCCGGCCGCCGGCGACGCCCGCTTCCTGCTCGACCCCGCCGCCGGGGAGCGGGCGCTGCTCGCCTGGTGCCGGGAGTGGGAGCGCGCGCCCGCCGCCTACAAGTTCCGCCACCTCGCCGCCCACCTCGCCTGGGCCGGCGAACGCGGCGCACTCGCAGCCCTCCTCGCCCACGGCCGCTTCGCGGCCGCGAAGGCGGCGGCAGGGGCAGCAAAAGGGCCGGCGAATGGGCCGGGGCAGGGCGCGGCGCCGGCGGAAGGGTTCGGCCTCGCCGCCCTGCTCGCCGCCGACTGGGCCGAACTCGCCGCCGCCCACCTCGCCGCCGGCGAGGACGTTGCCGCCGCCGCCCTGCTCGCCGGCGCGGACGGGGCGCGGGCGGGCGCCATCGCCGCCGCCATCGCCCGCGCGGACCTGCCCCGCCCGCGCCTTGCCTCCCTTATCGGCCGCCTCGCCCGCCTTGGCACCGGCAGCGGCCATGGCCACCGCGCCGCCCTCGCACTCGCCGCCGAGGCGGGCATCGCCGCTCCCCTGCTCGCCGGCGCCGAGGCCGGTGCGAGCGAGATCCGCGCCGCGGCGGTCGGCGCTCTCCATCGCCTCTGGCAGCGCGACCGCGAGGCCGGCTGGCAGGCCTTCGCGACCCTCGCCTCCCGTCTGCCCGGCTGGTTCGGCCTGCCCCGCGGGCGCGTGCTGGAAGTGTTCGGCGGCGCCTCCCTCGCCCTGCTCAGCCGCGAGGCGGACGATGCCGCCGCCCTCGCCCGCCTCGGCCTGCTCTGGCGCGATGCGGCCCGGCGGATGACCTCCTCGGGCCTGGTGCGCATCGCCGGCCGGCGGCGGCTGTTGCGGCTCATCCGCCCGCTCCTGCTCGCCCTCTTCGCCCGCCAGCCGCCCTACCAGCCCTTCAACGAGCGCGAACTGCGCGCCTGCTTCGCCCGCCCCCCCGCCGCCCGCGCCGCGGCTCTCGCCCTCCTGCCCGCGCTCGAACACCCCGCCAGCGGCCCTGCGCCGGTGCTCGAGGTGCTCTGCGGCGCCGCCCTGCCGTTCGACATCCACCTCATGCTCGCCGCCGAGCGCGCCCTCGTCGTCCAGGGCGGGCGCGACGCCGCGGCCACGCTCGCCGCCCTCGAACGCCTCCACCAGGAGGGTCCCGCCTGGTTCCACCAGTCGATCCTCTACGCCGCCTTCCACACCCTCGCCGGCGCCACCCGGCCGGAGAGCGCGCTGGTCGAACGCTACGCCGTGCTGGCGGAGACCATCCTCGGTGAAAGCCGCGCCCTGCTGGCGACCGAATCGGGGCGCTACGAACTCATCCCCCACCTCGCCTGGCCGGAGGAGGTGATGATCCGCCATCACCCCGCCGGCCTCGGCCGCTTCCTGCCCCGCTTCCTCGCCGAGGCGGAGGCGGCGGGAGACCTCGGCTTCGCCCGCCGCGCGATCGCCACCGCCGGCATCCTCGCCTTCGCCTACCGCCGCGAACGCGAAGCCCTCGCCCTGCTCCGCCCGGCCATCGCCAGCGCGGGGCCCGCGCTGCTCGCCCCGCTGGCCGCGACGCTGGCAGACCTCCGCCGCAACGCCCCCGAGGCGGTGGACGGGCTGCTCGCCCAGGCCGGGCGGGACGATCTCCAGGCCGCGGTCGCCGCCAGCGCCCCCGCCGTCGCGGCGGCGGACTTCCCCACCTGGGTCGATGCCTTCTTCAACTACCTGCTGCTGCACGACGAAGCCTTCCGCCACGCCACCGCCGAAGCCCTCCGCCGCGCCGCCGCCGCGCGCAGCGTCGCCGAGGTGACGGATCAGCTGATCGACTGGGTGGTGGGAATGATCGCCGGGCTGCGGGTGGTGGAAGAATAGGCGGGTTCCGGACCGGCAAGATCCAGGGCGGGGCCTGAGGCCCCGCGCCCCCGATCGTTCACCGGGTTCCGGCGTGGGCGGGGGTCAGGGCGGCGAGCACTTCCTCGGGGGCGGCGCGCTCGTGCGGGCGGACGCCGACATGGGCGAAGCGGATGCGCCCGTCGCGGCCGACCAGATAGGTCGCGGGCAGCGCCAGCCGGTTGCAGCCGCTCTGGTTCTGTTCGGCGGGCGGGTGGCCGAACCGGCGGTAGAGCGGCAACAGCGCCGGCGGAGTGGCACAGGCGATGCCGAAACGCCCGGCGATCCCGGCCCCGGCATCACAGAGCAGCGGGAACGCGAGCCCGTCCTCGAAGGCGAGCCGCGCCAGCCCTTCCCGCCGCTGGGCGGAAATGCCGATCACGCCCGCCCCGCGGGCGGCGAATGCGGGCGCGGCCTCGGAATAGGCGCGCAGCGCCAGCCGGCAGAACGGCGACCAGCTGCCGCGGAAGAACACCAGCGCCACGGGGCCGCGGGCCAGCATCGCGCCGAGACGAACCGGCGCCCCGTCGCTGTCGGGAAGGGTGAAATCGGGCGCCTCATCGCCGGGACCGAGCGGGCTGCGCCCCTCCTGCTCGCGGGCGAGGTCGTCATAGGCGGCACCCACCGCCCGGGCGCAACCGGGGTCGAGCCGGTCGAGGAACTGTTCCCAGAAGACGTTCAGCCGCGCGTGCATCTCGTTCATGGCGCCCTTCCCTGGCACGAAGGCCGGCGGGTCGGGAGAATGGGGAAAATCCGCCGCGGCGGGAAGGGCCGACCCGGCCCCTCCCGCGCGGAGAGAGTGGAAAGCCTGGGCCGATCGCCTCAGGCGGCGCTGTTCGAGGCGCCGAGGAAGGTGTGGTACTGGTTG
>DAHWFB010000064.1 GCA_027326105.1 Acetobacteraceae bacterium | reverse complement strand
GCGTCTCCTCGGCGCCGCCATCGGCGGCGACCTTGACTGTGGCGGAGGCCATTTTTGCAATTCAGGCGAGGACGCGCTCTCCTGCGACGGCATGAAGGTCGGCGGGAGTATGTTTCTTCGGGAGGGCCTCGCCGTCGAAGGCAAGGCCGATCTCACCGGCATGCAGATCGGCGCACATTTCGTCCTTCACCAGGCGCAGATTTCGGAAATCTCTCTCGCCGGCGCCTCGGCCGGCGTTCTCGACGATGAATTGGGCGCCTGGCCGGGCGCGGGAAAAATCGACCTCGACGGCTTCACCTACCGCCATCTGGCCAAGCCTGATTCCGCCGCCGCCCGGCTCGAATGGCTCCGGCGACAGTTGCCTCCCGACGCAGAAGCTGGCTCACTCCGCCTCCAGCCCTACCGCCAACTCGCCAAAGTCCTGAAGGACCAGGGGCTCGACTCCGAGGCCCGCGCCATCCTGATCGGCATGGAAGACGACCGGCTCGCCTACGGCGATCTCCGCGGCGCCTCGCGTCGCTGGCACTGGTTCCTCGGCAAATCCATCGCCTACGGATACCGCCCGTTCCTCGTATTGTATTGGTTGCTCGGTTTCTGGCTGGCCGGCCTCGTCATCTTCGGCATCGGCTACGCGGCGGGCGGCGTCGTGCCCGCCCACCGGTTCGAGGCCGCCCATTTCGTCCGCCACGGCGAGGCGCCGGGCTACTATCCGGATTTCAACCTGCCCGCCTACGCGGCCGATTCCCTTCTCCCCATCATCAGCCTCGATCAGCGGGACAATTGGATTCCCGCTTCGCCCGATGCGCGGCTCCCCGGCTGCACCATCGCGCCCTGTCCCCGTACCCCCTCGGGCCTGCGCTGGTTCGGCCTCTGGGTCCTGTGGTACTTCCGCTGGGCCGACACCGCCGCCGGCTGGCTCCTCGTCACCCTCTTCCTCGGCGCCCTCGGCGGACTCGTCCGGCGGGAGTGAGGGGCGTGCCCTGAGCGATCGGGGTCCGGGGCCGCCGGCCCCGGCCTGCGGGCTTCTCCTTCGCTCGCCTTGTCAGATCGGCGCTGCCCGTGTAGCCGGGCGGCATGCGCGGGAGAGGGTGGCGGGCGGCGGGCTGGAAGGCGGCGGCCTGGGGGGCGGCCTCGGCGCTGGCGCTGCCGCCGCTGCATCTTCTGCCCGTCCTCTGGCTGGCGGTGCCCGGCCTCCTGGCGCTGATCGACGAGGCGCCCGGTCCCCGGGCGGCCTTCGCGCGCGGCTTCTGGTTCTCCTTCGCGCTCAATCTCCTCGGCCTCTACTGGATCACCGAGGCGATCCTGGTGGAGGTGAAGGACTATTGGTGGCTGGTGCCGTTCGCGGTGCCGGTGCTCTCCCTGGTGCTCACCCCGTTCATCGCCGTCCCCTGCGCGCTCGCGCGGCTGCTGCCGCGCGGGTTGCCGCGGGTGCTCGGACTAGCCGGGCTGTGGGTGGGCGGTGATCTCGCCCGCCAATTCGTGCTCACCGGCTTCCCCTGGAACCTCTGGGGCGCGGACTGGACGATCCCCGGCCGGCTGGGGGATGTCTTCCTCCAGCCCGCGGCCTGGGTCGGCGTGCATGGGCTGACGCTGATGACCCTTCTGGTGGCCGCCGCCCCGCGCTTCGGCCGGCGCGGCTGGGCGGCGGCGGCGGCGGGGCTGGCGCTGTGGGCGGGGCTCGGGGTCTGGCGGCTGTCCGGGCCGGCGCCACAGCCGCCGGGGATCGCGGTCGTCATCGTCCAGGGTGACGTATCCGAACTCGCCCGCTGGAACCGCGCCTGGGCGGTGCGCATCTTCCGCCGCTATCTGCGGCTCACCCGGCAGGGGGTGGCGGCGGCGGGCAACGCCGACAAGGTGGTGATCTGGCCGGAGACGGCGAGCCCCTTCCTGCTCGCGCAGGACGCGGCGGCGCGGCGGGCGGTGGCGGATGCGGCGGGTCCCGGGGTTCCGGTGCTGGCGGGAACGGTGCGATACGCGCGCGACGGGTCGGCGCGCAACAGCCTGGTGGCGATCGAGGGGCCCGGTCCGGTGGTGGCGGTCTACGACAAATGGCATCTGGTCCCGTTCGGCGAATACACGCCGCAGTGGCTGCCGCTGCCGGTGCAGTTCGGCCCCGGCAGCTTCCGGCCCGGGCCGGGGCCGCGCACGCTCACGGTTCCCGGCCTGCCGCCGTTCGGGCCGCTGATCTGCTACGAGGCGATCTTCACCGGGGAGATCGTGGCGCGCCCGCGTCCGCGCTGGCTGGTCAACATCACCAACGACGCCTGGTTCGGCAATTCCACCGGTCCGCGCCAGCATCTCGCGGCGGCCCGGCTGCGCGCGGTGGAGGAGGGGCTGCCGCTGGTCCGCGCCGCGAATTCGGGAATTTCGGCGGTGTTCGACGCCTACGGGCGGGAGACCGGGCGGCTGGGGCTGGGCCGGCGCGGGGTGCTGATCCGCCCGCTGCCGGGCGCGTTGCCGGCGACCTTCTATGCACGCCATGGTCTGCTCGTGCCGGCGATTCTCGCCTTGCTTTCGGTCGGGCTGGGGACGATTCTTGGTGCATCGTCGCGCCGACTGTATCAAAATCGATGAAATGACAAAGACTAATCCTAACACCAAAAAATTTGGCAAAGCGTTTGACAAACTGTTTAGTTTTTGTTAACTGGTCAACCGGGCGGAAGGTGCCGCCGGGCGACCGCCAAAACCTTTCGTGGCGACAGACATCTGGAAAGCGAAAGCGATGTTGCGCGTGCCGCTAGGAGAAACGAAGATGCCGTCCGCTGGCGGAAATGAAAAGACGGAAACCGAAAGCAAGCCTAGCCTGATCGATGTCCATGTCGGATCACGCATAAGACTGCGGCGGACTCTTCTCGGTATGTCCCAGGAGAAACTGGGAGAGGCTCTGGGTCTTACCTTCCAGCAGGTGCAGAAATACGAACGCGGCATCAACCGCGTCGGAGCTTCGCGCTTGTTCGATCTGTCGCGTGTGCTCGATGTTCCGATCAGCTTCTTCTTCGACGACATGCCGCCGTCGGTCAGCGGCCAGGCCAGCTCCTCCTCCCGCGGGCACGCCCTCGGCTTCGCGGAACCACAGGAAGGGTTTGGCGAAGAGTTCCTCAACCGCCGCGAGACTCTCGAACTCGTCCGCGCCTACTACCGCATCACCGACCCGGCGGTGCGCAAGCGGGTGTTCGACCTCGTCAAGTCCCTCACCCCGCCCGAAGCGTAGCGCCACCTACTCTCCCCGCAACTGCGGATTGTCGAATCGCGGGTTGCGCCAGCGGTGCAGCGCGTCGCGCAGCGCGGTGGCCAGCGCCCGCTTTTCCGCCTCCCCCAGGCTCGCCGCGACCTCGATGCCGCGGCCGCGCGCGCCGAGTGCGAGCAGCGGCACCCGCCCGCGCCGCTCCTCCAGGATGACGTTCAGCCAGTCGATCGGCAGGAGAAGCTCGCGGCGGCGGCCGCGGCGGTCCACCCGCACCAGCCGCAGCCCCGAAGGGGCGAGCAGGATCCATTCCACCGCGCGCGCCTCGCGCACGTTGCGCACCAGGAGCGCGGTGCCGAGCGCTAGTTCTCCCGCGGCGAAGCCGAGCACCGGCCAGGCCCCGTCGACCCAGGCGATGGCGGTGACGAACCCCGCCCCCGCCAGCAGCAGCGCCGCCACCACCAGCAACCCGCGGCGGCCGAGGCTGCGGTGGGGCACCACGGCGGCCTCGAAGAAGGGGGTGTCGGCCTCGTTCCCGCTCACCGGCCAAGCCCCGCGCGGGCGCCGGCGAGGGCGGTCTCCTCCTCCAGCGCGGCCAGCGTCTCGGCGACCAGGCGGCGCGGCAGGCGGGCGAGCAGGCCGCGCGGGCGGGGGCGGAAGCGCCGCGGCCTGGCGCCCCGCCCGCCGAGCGATTCGACCAGCGCGGCGAGATCCTCGTGCCCGTCGACCAGCCCGAGCGCGAGCGCGCGGTCGCCGAGGAAGAAGCTGCCGTCGAACAGTTCCTCCTCCGCGCCGGCGAGGCGCGGGCCGCGCCGCTCGCGCACCCAATTCTTGAAGCGCTCGTGGATGTCGGCGGCGAGCTGGCGGGCGAAGGTGACATCCTCCGCCCGCTCGGGCGTGAACGGATCGAGCCGCGCCTTGTTGGCGCCGGCGGTATAGAGCCGCCGCTCGATCCCCCAGCGGGCGAGCAGCCCGGTGAAGCCGAAGCCGCCGCCGATCACGCCGATCGAGCCGACCACGCTCATCGGGTTGGCGTGGATGCGTTCGGCGGCGCAGGCGAGCCAGTAGCCGCCGGAGGCGCCGACATCGGCGATCACCGCATGCACGCGGACCGTGCGCTTTCCCGCTTCGCGCCGGATCAGCGCGGCGAGCAGGGCCGACTGCACCGGCGAGCCGCCGGGGCTGTTGATGTCGAGGATGAGATCGCCGCCGCGGCGGGCGGCGCGGAAGGCGCGGGTGATCAGCGGCCCGTGGCTCGCGAGGCTCACCGCCCCCGGCCGGGCGGCGATCAGCCCGTGCAGCTCGACCACCGGGACGGCGCGGGTGCGCCAGGGGAACCACCAGGCCATGACGATCATGAGGGCACGGCGGCGGCACTTGGCAAGGCCCCGGCCGACACCGGGGACGGGCCGCGCGGGTCCCTTGATCGGGAATGGCGGGCGTGTCTATAAGGCCGCGCCGACGCGGCGGGGCCATAGCTCAGTTGGGAGAGCGCCTGAATGGCATTCAGGAGGTCAGGGGTTCGACTCCCCTTGGCTCCACCACCTGCTAACCGGGCGGCAACTGGCGGGCGAGGCGGCGGGCCATCAGCCAGCCGATCAGCGCCGAGGCGGGCGCGCCGGGGGCGATCAGCAGGAGGCCGAGCGGCTGGCCGTTGACCATCAGGTCCATGCCGATGCCGAGCATCATGCCGCCGATCAGCCCGCCCGAGACGCCGGCGGCGATGCCGAGCCAGAGAATCTCCCCGCGCGTGATCATCCCTCCCTCCTATGGCCGGGCCGGCGGTTTGACAAGCGCGCGCGGCTTGCCTAGAGACCGCGCCATTGCCGGGAACGCGGACGGGCCTCGCTGCCCGCCCCGCCGCGCGCGCCTGCCGCGGCCTACCGGTCCAACAAGGCCCGCCCTTCGCGGCGGGCATCCGCAACGAGAGAGACCGATCTCGATGACCAAGCGCGTCGAAAGCAAATACAAGATCACCCGCCGCCTCGGCGCCAACCTCTGGGGGCGGAGCAAGGCCTCGGTGGTCAAGCGCGAGAGCGGGCCGGGCCAGCACGGCACCCGGCGCAAGAAGCCTTCGGACTTCGGCGTGCAGCTGATGGCCAAGCAGAAGCTCAAGGGCTATTACGGGAATATCGGCGAGCGCCAGTTCCGCCGCTACTACCAGGAAGCTGCGCGGCGCAAGGGCGATACTTCGGAGAATCTGATCGAGCTGCTCGAGCGCCGGCTCGATGCGGTGATCTATCGCATGAAGCTCGCCATCACCCCCTTCGCCGCCCGCCAGTTCGTCTCTCATGGCCATCTGCTGATCAACGGCAAGCGGGTCAACATCCCCTCCTTCCAGGTCCGCGACGGCGATACCGTCGAGGTGCGGGAGAAGTCCAAGCAGCTCGCGGTGGTGCTCGACGCCGCCCAGAGCCAGGAGCGCGACGTGCCCGAGTATGTCGAGATCGACCATCGCGCCATGAAGGGCCGCTTCCTGCGCGCGCCCAAACTGTCCGACGTGCCCTACGCGGTGCAGATGGAGCCCAACCTGGTCGTCGAATACTACTCGCGCTGAGGGTTCGCGGATGGATCTGGTGGCGGAGATCGCGCGTCGGCGCAGCTTCGCCATCATCTCCCACCCCGACGCCGGCAAGACCACGCTGACCGAGCAGATGCTGCGCGCCGCCGGCGCCATCCAGCTCGCCGGCCAGGTGCGGGCCAAAGGCGAGCGCCGGCGCACCCGCTCGGACTGGATGGGCATCGAGCGCGAGCGCGGCATTTCCGTGGTCACCTCGGTGATGACCTTCGAGCACCGGGGCTGCGTGTTCAACCTGCTCGATACGCCCGGCCACGAGGATTTCTCGGAGGACACGTACCGCACGCTGACCGCGGTCGATTGCGCGGTGATGGTGATCGACGCCGCCCGCGGCATCGAGGCGCGCACCCGCAAACTGTTCGAGATCTGCCGGCTGCGCGACATTCCCATCCTGACCTTCGTCAACAAGATGGACCGCGAGAGCCAGGACCCGTTCGCCCTCCTCGACGAGGTCGCCGGCACGCTCGCGCTCGATACCGCCCCGCTCGGCTGGCCGGTGGGGCAGGGGGCGGAGTTCGCCGGCACGATCCCGCTCGAGGGGGAGGCGACGCTCGGCCTTGCCGCCGACGACCCGCGGCTGGCCGCCGCGCGCGAGGGGGCGGCGCTGGCGCGGGCGGCGCTGCCCGCCTTCGAGCGGGAGGCCTTCCTCGCCGGGCATCTGACGCCGGTGTTCTGGGGGGCGGCGATCAAGGGCCTGGGGGTGGTGGCGCTGCTCGACGCCATCGCGACGCTGGGCCCGGCGCCGCGGGCGCAGAAGGCCGAGGGGAGGATGGTGGCGGCCGACGAGCCCGCGCTGACCGCCTTCGTTTTCAAGATCCAGGCCAACATGGACCCCAACCACCGCGACCGCATCGCCTTCGTGCGGCTCTGTTCGGGCAGGCTCACGCGCGGGATGCGGCTCAGGCAGGTGCGGACGGGGCGGATGATGGCGCTGACCGCGCCGCAGTTCTTTTTCGCCCGCGAGCGCGCCCTCGCCGAGGAGGCGTTCGCCGGCGATGTCGTCGGCCTGCCCAACCACGGCACCCTGCGCATCGGCGACACGCTGAGCGAGGGCGAGGAGCTGACCTTCCTCGGCGTGCCCCATTTCGCCCCGGAGATCCTGCGCCGCGTCCGCCTCGACGACCCGATGAAGGCCAAGAAGCTGCGCCAGGCGCTGGGCGAGCTGGCCGAGGAGGGGGTGATCCAGCTGTTCCGCCCGCGCGACGGTTCGCCGCCGCTGGTCGGCGTGGTCGGCACGCTCCAGCTCGACGTGTTGCAGGCGAGGCTGGGGGCGGAATATGGCGTCGCCGCCGGGTTCGAGGCGGCGGCCTGGACCGAGGCGCGCTGGGTGAGCGGGCCGCGGGTGGAACTCGACCGGTTTCTGGCCGCCCAGAAGGGCGCGATCGCGGACGATCCGGACGGGGACCCGGTGTTTCTCGCCAGCTCCGCCTTCATGATGCGCCGGGCGATGGAACAGGAGAAGGCGCTGGCGTTCAGCGACGTGAAGGAGGCCCAGGCCGGGCTGGCGGCGAGCGTGGGCTGAGCGTTTGGCGTGGGGTATTTGTTGCGATATCGGAACGAAATCGGCGCAATCCGGGGCTTCCGGTTCAGGCGGGCAGCGGCGGGACGGGCGGGGCCGGGGGAGCGCGCGAGGGGCTGCCGCGGCCCGGCGCGGCGGATGCGGCCTGTGCGGGGGGTGTGGGGGTGG
>DAHWFB010000058.1 GCA_027326105.1 Acetobacteraceae bacterium | reverse complement strand
CGAAGATCTCGGTATGCGACAGATCGGGGTAGGAGAGCGGCGCGATCTGCACGCCGTGCTCGTCCACCAGTTCGGCGTGGGCCGCGTCCAGCCAGCCGTTGCGGAGCGCCTGAGCGTGCAGATAGGTGCCGGGATAGGGCGCGGCGAGGGAGACCTGGATGGTGTGGGGGTTGATCTCGGTCGCGAAGCGGATGGTCTCCTCGATGGTCTGGCGGCTCTCGCCGGGCAGGCCGAGGATGAAGGTGCCGTGGATCCTGATGCCCAGTTCGTGGCAGTCCTTGGTGAAGCGGCGCGCCACCTCGATCCGCATGCCCTTCTTGATGTTGTGCAGGATCTGCTGGTTGCCGCTCTCGTAGCCGACCAGCAGCAGGCGCAAGCCGTTGTCGCGCAGCACTTTCAGCGTCTCGCGCGGGACGTTGGCCTTGGCGTTGCACGACCAGGTGACGCCCATTTTCCCGAGTTCGCGCGCGATCGCCTCGGCGCGGGGGAGATCGTCGGTGAAGGTGTCGTCGTCGAAGAAGAATTCGCGCACCTGGGGGAAACAGGATTTCGCGAAGCGGATCTCCTCGGCCACGTGCCCGGGCGAGCGGACGCGGTAGCGGTGGCCGCCCACCGTCTGCGGCCAGAGGCAGAAGGTGCAGCGCGATTTGCAGCCCCGCCCGGTGTAGAGCGACAGATAGGGGTGCAGGAGATAGCCGATGAAATAGTCCTCGATCCGCAGATCGCGCCGGTAGACCTCGGTGACGAAGGGAAGCCGGTCCATGTCCTCGAGGATCGCACGGTCGGGGTTGTGGACGATCCGCCCGTCCGGCGCGCGCCAGGAGAGACCGTCGATTGCCGAAAAATCAATTCCTTCGGCGACTTCCTTGATGGTGAAGTCGAACTCGTTGCGGGCCACGAAATCGAGCACCGCGCCCTGTTTCAGGCTCTCCTCGGGCTGGACCGCGACCTTGGCGCCGACGAAGCCCACCCTGAGCCGCGGGTTGGCCTCCTTGAGCGCCGCGGCGACCTTGAGATCGGCCGCGAAACTGGGCGTGGAGGTGTGCGCGACCACGAGATCATAGGCGCCGATGCCGCTGGTGATCGCGGCGAGCGGGGTGCGGGCGGGCGGCGCGTCGATCAGCTTCGAGCCGGGCACCAGCGCGGCGGGCTGGGCGAGCCAGGTGGGAAACCAGAAGGAGCGGATTTCGCGCCGCGCCTGGTAGCGCGAGCCGGCGCCGCCATCGAACCCGTCGAAGGAGGGGGGATGGAGGAAGAGGGTCTTCATCATGGGCAGGATCCGATCAGTTCCGGGCGGGCGAGGGATGGTCGGTGTGCAGGGTCTGGCCGCGCCAGACCACCTGGTCGGAGGCGAAGGCGGCCAGCGTCACCCCCGCCGACAGGAGATCGCGCAGCCATAGGTGGCGGAGTGTCCGCGGGCGCGCAAGCCCGAGGCTTCGTTCGACCCCGCGCGCGAACGCCGCGCGCAGGCAGAGGGCGGCGAGCAACCAGCCCAGCGACCACCCGGCGCCACCGGCGAGAACCGGCGCGAGCAGCGCGAAGGCGAGCGGATATTGCAGCAGGGAGGCCGCGAACGGAAGCGGCGCCAGCGCCCGGATGGTGCGCGCCCAGCGCAATTCGTGGCGGAGCAGCGCGGCCAGCCCCTCGTCGGCCACCATCGTTTCCACCAGCGCCGGCGCGAGATCGACCGCGAGGCCCCGGGCGCGCACCAGCTGGCCGAGGCGGTTGTCGTCCGCCAGCCAGTCCCCGAGGGCGGGAAAGCCGCCGACGGCGGCGAGCGTTTCCGCCCGCAGCGCCATCACCGCCCCGAGACAGTCCCGCCGGCCGAGGGCGCGGGAGAGCAGCACGCCGGGCAGGAAGGCGAAATCGATCGCGGCCGCGCCGAGACGGCGGACCAGGCTCCCGCTCGCCGGCCGGCCGGCGTAGAGGCAGGAGACCAGCCCCACCCGCGGCTCGGCCAGGGCACCGGCGAGACGGCGCAGCAGATCGGGCGGGGCGAGAACGTCGGCGTCCGCGATCACCACGATCGCGCCCGGCCCCGCCGCCGCGCCCTCCCCCGCGCCCTCCGCCGCGCGCGCCAGGTTGCGCAGGTTGGCGATCTTGCGGTTGCGCCCGAGCGGGGTGGGATCGACCACCAGCACGGCATCGACCGCGGGAAAGCGGGCCCGCAGGCGCTCGACCGTGGCGATCGCCGCATCGGCGGCATCCTGGACCCCGAAGAGGAGGCGAAAGCGCGGGTGGTCCTGGCGGAAGAAACTCTCCAGCGCCGCTTCCAGCCCGGCCTCGGCGCCGGCGAGCGGCTTGAACACGATAAGCGGCGGGGCGGCGAGCGGGGGCGCGGCGAGCGGGGGGGCGGCGAGCACGCGCGCGAAGCGGGCGGCCAGCACGGCCCCGGCCGCGGCCTGCACGAGCCCGATCGCCGAGAGCAGGGCGGCGGCGCGGGCGAGTTCAGCCGTGAAGGGCGCCACCGGACAATTGCCCGATCTTGGCGGCGAGCGCCGCGATCAGCCGGGCGGCGTCACCCGCGCCGACCAGCCCGGAATATTCCGAGCGCTGCACCGCGAGCTGGCTGATGGTGCCCTCGAGCAGCACGTCCACGATGCGCCAGCCGCCGCCGTGCGGCGCCACCACATAGTCGAGCCGGTTCCTGGTCCCGTCCCCGCCGACGATCTCGGTCTTGACCACCCGCTCCGCGCCGACCGCGCGCGAGCCGGGCAGCACGTCGAACTTCTCGCCGGAGTAGCGGTCGAAGTTGGCGACGTAGGAGGCGACGGTGAAGTCGCGGAACAGGTGCGCGAGCCGCGCCTTCGCGGCGGCGGGCAGACCCGCCCATTCCGGCCCGACGGCGAGGCGGAGGATGCGCGCGAGGTCGAAGTTCGCCGCGATCACCGGCGCCAAGGCGGCGAACCGGGTGGCGAAGGGCACCGCCCTGCCCTGCTTCATGACGCCGAGGAGCCCGGCGTAGAGTGCTGCGACCGGAGCCGCGGGGCCGGCCCCGGCGCGGGCGGGGCGGACGACGGCGGGGGCGAGCAGGAGGACGAGAAGTCCGCGCCGCCTCATCGCGGGCGCAGCGCCGGCCGCACCCGTTCGACCCCGCCGGCCTGGGCGACGCCGAGCGCCGCGCAGGCGGCGGCGGCGATGCCGGCGGCGTGCAGACCCGCGTCCGCGAGCTGGCCGGCGGGCGTGTTGTGGTCGATGAAACGGTCGGGCAAGGCGAGCGGGCGGAAGCGCAACCCGCCATCGAGCAGGCCGCGCCAGGCGAGTTCGGCCATCACCGCCGCGCCGAACCCGCCCGCTGCACCCTCCTCGACGGTGATCATCGCGCCGTGGTGGCGGGCGAGCTGCTCGATGAGCGCGCCATCCAGCGGCTTGGCGAAGCGGGCGTCCGCCACGGTGGCGGAAAACCCCTGGGCGGCGAGCAGATCGGCCGCCCGCAGCGCGTCACCGAGGCGGGTGCCGAGCGCGAGGATGGCGACCGCCGTGCCCTCGCGCAGCACCCGCCCGCGCCCGATTTCCAGCACCATCGGCCGCTCCGGCAGGGCGACGCCGGTGCCCTCCCCGCGGGGATAGCGCAAGGCCGAGGGCCGGTCGCCGATGGCGGCGGCGGTCGCGACCATGTGGGCGAGCTCCGCCTCGTCGGCCGGCGCCATCAGCACGAAGCCGGGCAGGCAGCCGAGATAGGCGAGATCATAGGCGCCGGCGTGGGTCGCGCCGTCTGCGCCGACGAGGCCGGCGCGGTCGAGGGCGAAGCGCACCGGCAGCGACTGGACGGCGACGTCGTGCACCACCTGGTCGTAGGCGCGCTGGAGGAAGGTGGAATAGATGGCGCAGAACGGCTTCATCCCCTCGGTCGCCATGCCGGCGGCGAAGGTGACGGCGTGCTGCTCGGCGATGCCGACGTCGAACGTGCGCTCGGGGAAGCGCCGGGCGAAACGATCGAGCCCGGTGCCGGAGGGCATGGCGGCGGTGATGCCGACGATGGCGGGATCGGCCTCGGCGAGCGCGGTGAGCGTGTCACCGAACACCTTGGTATAGGAGGGCGGGCCCGGCGGCGGCTTGGCCTGCTCGCCGGTGATGACGTTGAACCTGGCGACGCCGTGGTATTTGTCGGCCGAGGCCTCCGCCGGCGGATAGCCCTTGCCCTTCTTGGTGACGACGTGCAGCAGCACCGGCCCGCGCTCGTCCGCCTCGCGCAGATTGCGCAGGACGGGGAGCAGATGGTCGAGATTGTGGCCGTCGATGGGGCCGACGTAGTAGAAGCCCAGTTCCTCGAACAGGGTGCCGCCGGTGAGGATGCCGCGGGCGAACTCCTCCGCCCGGCGCGCGGTGCGCTCGAGCCCCTTGGGGAAGCGCCGGGCCATGCGCGCGGCGAGATCGCGCAGGGAGAGGAAGGGACGCGAGGAGATCAGCCGCGAGAGATAGGCGCTCATCGCTCCCACCGGGGGGGCGATCGACATGTCGTTGTCGTTGAGGACGACGATCAGGCGCGAGTGGCGCGCGCCGGCGTTGTTCATCGCCTCGTAGGCCATGCCCGCGCTCATCGCCCCGTCTCCGATCACGGCGATGACGTGGCGGGGCGGGGTTTCGCGCTTGAGATCGCGCGCCACCGCCATGCCGAGCCCGGCGGAGATGGAGGTGGAGGAGTGGGCGGCGCCGAAGGGATCGTACGGGCTCTCGGAACGGCGGGTGAAGCCGGACAGGCCGCCGGGCTGGCGGAGCGTGCGGATGCGGTCGCGCCGGCCGGTGAGGATCTTGTGCGGATAGGCCTGGTGGCCGACGTCCCAGACCAGCCGGTCGCGCGGCGTATCGAACACCGCGTGCAGGGCGACGGTGAGTTCGACCACGCCGAGCGAGGCGCCGAGGTGGCCGCCGGTGACCGAGACCGCGTCGATGGTCTCGGCGCGCAGTTCGGCCGCGATCTGCTTCAGTTGCGCGGTCGAGAAATTGGCCAGATCGGCGGGGACGGTGACGGTGTCGAGGAGCGGGGTCGCGGGTGGCATGGACATCAACTCCGGCGGGAAACCACGAAACGGGCGAGCGCGCGCAGGCCATCGGCGCGCGCGCCGAACATATCGAGATGGGCCTGGGCCTGATCGGCGAGAATCTCGGCCCGGGCGCGGGCGGCGGCGAGGCCGAGCAGGGCCACCAGCGTCGCCTTGCCGGCGGCGGCGTCCTTGCCGGTGGCCTTGCCGGTCTCCGCCGCGCTGCCCTCGGCGTCGAGCAGGTCGTCGGCGATCTGGAAGGCGGCGCCGACATCGCGCCCGTAGGCGGCGAGCAGCTGGCGCTGGTGGTGCGGGGCGCGGCCGAGGATGGCACCCGCCTCGGCGCTGAACTGGATCAGCCGGCCGGTCTTGAGCGCTTGCAGCCGCGCGATCTCCGGCCCGGCGAGGGTCTGCCCTTCGGCGGCGATGTCGATCATCTGCCCGCCCACCATGCCCCGCGCCCCGGCGGCGGCGGCCAGCGCCAGCGCCAGCTCGCAGCGCACCTCGGGGTCGGAGTGGGTGTCGGGCTCGGCGAGGATTTCGAACGCCTGGGCCTGGAGCGCATCGCCGGCGAGGATCGCGGTCGCCTCGTCGAAGGCGCGGTGGGCGGAAGGGCGGCCGCGGCGGAGATCGTCGTCGTCCATGGCGGGAAGATCGTCATGGACCAGGGAATAGGCGTGCAGCATCTCCACCGCCGCGCCGACCCGGGCGGCGCAGGTGGGATTGACCGCGAACAGCGCGGCGCCCTCCATCACCAGGAAGGCGCGCATGCGCTTGCCCCCGCCCAGGGTGGCGTAGCGCATCGCTTCGAGGAGCCGCGCCTCCGGCCCCTCGGGCAGCGGCAGCAGCGTGTCGATCGCGCGTTCGACCTCCTCGGCGCGGGCGGCCAGCGCCGCGAGGACACCGAGCGGGCCGGCCGATGCGGTGGAGGGCGGCACCGAAGCCTCTCCGCCCCGGCTCATTCCGCCGGACGGAGGCCGAGGCCGCCGTCCTCCTTCTCGACGATCGCCTGCACCCGCGCCTCGGCGGCGGCGAGGCGGGCCTCGCAATGGCGGCGCAGCGCGGTGCCGCGCTCGTAGGCGCCGATCGCCTCCTCGAGCTTCTGCTGCCCGCCCTCCAGACCCTTCACGATGGCTTCGAGTTCGGCCAGCGCCTCCTCGAACGAGAGATCGCCGATCGCGACAACGCTTTTCCTCTCCGCCTCCGCCATGCCCTGCTCCATCGCCGCGCGAGGGCCCGCCAGGAACCCGCAACCGCACTCCCCTACCCGTTCGCGCCCGCCACGCCAACCCCGGCCGGGCTGCCCGCGCGACCGGGCAGACCGATCACCCCCGCATCAGGGCGCCGACGTGGGCCGCGACCGAGGCGGCGAGCGCCACCGTGTCATAGCCCCCTTCCAGCACGGAAACCACCCGGCCGGCGCAAATCCGGTCGGCCAGGGCCACGATGCGCTCGGTGATCCAGCCGAAATCCGCGGTCTCGAGCCGCAGGGCGGCGAGCGGGTCTGCCTTGTGGGCGTCGAACCCGGCGGAAACGACCAGCAGTTCGGGCGCGAAGCGCTCCACCGCGGGCAACAGCTCCTCGGCCCAGGCGGCGCGGAACGCGGCGCTGCCCGTGCCGGGCGGGAGCGGGCGGTTGCGGATGTTGTCGAAGCCGCCGCGCTCCCCGGCCGCCCCGGTGAAGGGATAGGCGGGGGACTGGTGGGTGGAGACGTAGAACAGCGCGGGGTCGGCGGCGACCAGCGACTCGGTGCCGTTGCCGTGATGGACGTCGAAATCGAGCACGCAGACGCGGGCGAGCCCCCAGCGGGCGCGGGCGTGGGCGGCGGCGACGGCGGCGTTGTTGAACAGGCAGAAGCCCATCGCCCGGGCCGCCTCGGCGTGGTGCCCGGGCGGGCGGACGGCGGCGAAGGCGGCGCGCGCCCAGCCCTCCATCACCGCATCGACCGCGGCGACGGCGGCCCCGGCGGCGCGCAGCGCGGCCTCGGCGCTGCCCGCGCTCATCACCGTATCGGCGTCGAGCTGGACGAATTCCCCCTCCGCCGGCCGCAGAGCGAGGATCGCCTCGACATAGGCCTCCGGGTGGACCCGCGTCAGCGCCTCCCGGCTCGCGCGCGGCGCCTCCTCGCGCAGGAGCGGCGCGAACCGTTCCGCCTCCAGCGCGGCGTGGATGGCGCGCAGCCGCTCGGCACACTCCGGATGGTAGGGGCCGGTGTCGTGGCCGAGGCAGGCGCGGTGGGTGAAGAGCGCGACCGCCACCCTAGCCTCCCGCGCCCCGGCCGGCGGCGGATCCGGCGGCCGATTCGGGGGCCGATCCGGGGGTGGATTCGGGGGCGGGCTCGGCGCGCCGGCGGATGGTGAAGCGGAAGACGCCCGCCTCCTCGCTCCAGGACACCAGGGCGTGGCCGGATTCGCGGCAATAGGACTGGAAGTCCTTGACCGAGGCGGGGTCGGTCGCGAGCACCTGCAACCGCCCGCCGGGCGCCATCTCCCGCAGCGCGCGGTTGGCGCGCAGGACCGGCAGCGGGCAGGTCATATGCTTGAGATCGAGGACGGATTCGCCCATACCTTCATCCTGCCCCGGAGCAGCAGGCATCGGCAAGGCGGGGGCGCGGGGAGGCAACGGGCACCATGGCATATCGGATCGGAATCGATCTCGGCGGCACCAAGACCGAGATCGCGGCTCTCGACGTCGAAGGGCGGATCGTACTGCGCCGCCGGCTCGGCACCGCCGCCGACTATCGCACCCGGCTCGGCCAGATCGGCGACCTCGTCCATGAGGCGGAGGCCGAGCTCGGCGCGAAGGCGACGGTGGGCGTCGGCATTCCCGGGGTCATCAGCCCGGCCACCGGCCTGGTCAAGAACGCCAATTCCACCGCCATCAACGGCCAGCCGTTCGACCGCGATCTCGCCGAACTGCTCGACCGGCCGGTGCGGGTGGAGAACGACGCCAACTGCTTCGCCCTCAGCGAGGCGGCCGACGGAGCGGCGGCCGGTTCGCGGGTGGTCTTCGGGGTCATCCTCGGCACCGGCTGCGGCGCCGGCATCATCGTGGACGGCAAGGTGGTGGAAGGCCGCCACCGCATCGCCGGGGAATGGGGCCACAACCCGCTGCCCTGGCCGAGCCCGGAGGAGATGCCGGGCCCGCAATGCTGGTGCGGCCAGCGCGGCTGCCTGGAAACCTGGATCGCCGGCCCCGCGCTCGCCCGCAGCGCCGACGGGCCGGAGGCGCGCGACGCCCGCTCGCTGCCCGCCCGGGCGGCCCAGGGCGAGGCCCGCGCCGCCGAGGCGCTGGCCCGCCACGTGGACCGGGTGGCGCGCGGGCTCGCCCACGTCGTCAACATCCTCGACCCGGACGCGATCGTGCTCGGCGGCGGGGTCTCCAACATGGAGCATCTCTACACCGACCTGCCGGCGCTGGTCCGCCGCCATGTCTTCAGCGACTTCGTCAACACCCCGATCCTGCGCAACAAGCACGGCGATTCCTCGGGCGTGCGCGGCGCCGCCTGGCTGTGGCCCAAGGCCTGAGCCCGCCGGCCGCGGGCGGGCGGGGATGGGCGCGCTCTGCCGTGACTGCGGGGCGACGCCCGCGGACGGGCGCCCGTCCTGCCCCGCCTGCGGCGGGCGGCGCATCGTCTGCCACCCCGAACTCTTCACGCTCGCCATCGCCCACGTCGACTGCGACGCATTCTTCGCCGCGGTGGAGAAGCGGGACCGGCCGGAGCTCGCCGACCGGCCGGTGATCGTCGGCGGCGGCGCGCGCGGCGTCGTCGCCACCGCCTGCTACATTGCCCGGCTCTCGGGGGTGGCGAGCGCGATGCCGATGTTCCGCGCCCGCGCGCTCTGCCCCGACGCCGTCGTGATCGCCCCCGACATGGCGAAATACGCCGCCGCGGCGCGCCGCATCCGGGCGCTGATGGGCGATCTGACACCGCTGGTCGAGCCGCTCTCGATCGACGAGGCGGCGCTCGATCTCGCCGGCACCGAGGCGCTGCACGGTGCCCCGCCGGCGGTGACGCTCGCCCGCCTCGCGCTCGCGGTGGAGCGCGAGGTGGGGGTCACCGTCTCGATCGGGCTCGCCGCCAACCGCCTGCTCGCCAAGATCGCGGCGGGGCGGGACAAGCCGCGCGGCTTCGCGGTGATCGGCGCGGAGGCCCCGGCCCTGCTCGCCCCCGCGCCGGTCGGGCTGCTGCCCGGCATCGGCGCGGTGGCGGCGGCCCGGCTGGCCGCCCGCGGGATCCGCACGCTCGGCCAGATCCAGCGCCTCGGCGAGGGCGAGGCGCGCGCGCTCTTCGGCGCCGACGGGCCGGCGATGGTGGCGCGCGCCCGCGGCGAGGATGCGCGGCCGGTCGTGCGCGGCCACGCCACCCGTTCGCTCAGCGCCGAGACCACCTTCGCCACCGATCTCGCCGCCGGCCGCGACCTGGAATTGGCGCTCTGGCCGCTCGTCGAGCGGCTGGCCGGGCGGCTGCGGGCCGCCGATCTCGCCGCCGCCGGGGTGGTGCTGAAGCTGCGCACCGCCGGCTTCGCCACCCGCACCCGGGCGGTGCGCCTGGGCCAGCCGACGCGGCTGACCGAGACCCTGTTCGCCGCCGCGGCCGCCCTGCTCGCCCGCGAGGCGGACGGCACCCGCTTCCGCCTGCTCGGCATCGCGGCCCAGCCGCTCACCCCCGGCGGGCAGGCCGATGCGCCCGATCTCGCCGACCCCGAACTGCCCCGCCGGCGCGCCCGCGAAGAGGCGATCCATGCCTTGCGCGAGCGCTTCGGCCCGGGCGCGATCCGCCGCGGCCGGGGCTGGTGAGCGGCCCGGTGGGACCGGCGCTCAGGAAAGTCCCGCGATGCTGCCGTCCCCGCGCAGGCCGATCTCCTCCGCGGCCGGGTGGCGGGGCAGGCCGGGCATCGTCATGATCTCGCCGCAGATGGCGACGATGAAGCCTGCACCAGCGGAAAGCCGGACCTCACGGACCGGCAGGAGATGCCCCTCGGGGGCGCCGCGCAGGGCGGGGTCGGCGCTGAAGCTGTACGGGGTCTTGGCGATGCAGACCGGCAGATCGCCGAAGCCGTGCGCCTCGAAGGCGGCAAGGCGGGTGGCGACACCGGGGGCGAGGGCGAGGTCGGCGGCACGATAGATGCGCCGCGCGACGGTGCGCAGCTTTTCGGCGAGCGGCATCGCGTCCGGATAGAGGGGCGCGGGCCGGGCATCGCCGGCCGCGATCATGGCGCGCACCGCTTCCGCGAGCGCCAGGGCGCCGCGCGCCCCGTCGGCGAAGTGGCTACAGGGGACCACCGGCGCCCGGCCGCCGACGGCGGCGTGCAGTGCCGCCATTTCGGCCTCCGTGTCGGAGGGAAAGAGGTTGAGCGCCACCACCGCGGGCAGCCCGAGACGGCCCAGATTCTCGAGATGGCGGAGCAGATTGGCCGCCCCGCGGGTGACCGCGCCCGGATCCTCGCGGTCGAGGTCGCGGCGGGCGACGCCGCCGTGCATCTTGAGCGCGCGCAGGCTGGCGACCAGCACCGCGCCCGCCGGCGCGAGACCCGCCGCGCGGCACTTGATGTCGATGAACTTCTCGGCCCCGAGATCGGCGCCGAAGCCCGCCTCCGTCACCACGACGGGCGCGAGCTTGAGGGCGAGGCGGGTGGCGACCACCGAGTTGCAGCCGTGCGCGATGTTGGCGAAGGGCCCGCCGTGGACCAGCGCCGGCGTTCCTTCGAGGGTCTGCACCAGGTTGGGCATCAGCGCCTGGGCGAGCAGCGCCGCCAGCGCGCCTTCGGCCTTGAGCTCGCGCACCCGCACCGGCGAACCGTCCCCGCGTTCGCCGATCACCATGCGGGCGAGGCGCGCGGTGAGGTCGGCGTGGTCGCGGGCCAGGCAGAAGGCGGCCATCACCTCGGAGGCGACGGTGATGTCGAAGCCGCTCTCGCGCAGGGCGCCGTTGGCCGGACCGCCGAGACCGGTGACGATCGCGCGCAGGGAGCGGTCGTTGATGTCGAGGCAGCGCCGCCAGGTGATCCGGCGCGGGTCGAGCCCGAGCGGGTTGCCCCAATGGAGATGGTTGTCGATCAGCGCGGCGAGCAGGTTGTTGGCCGCGGTGATGGCGTGGAAGTCGCCGGTGAAATGGAGGTTGATGTCCTCGGCGGGACCGACCGCGGCCCGCCCGCCGCCGGTCGCACCGCCCTTCTGGCCGAAGCAGGGGCCGAGGCTGGGCTCGCGCAGGCAGACGATCGCCTCGGTGCCGCCGGCGCGCAGCGCGTCGGCGAGGCCGATCGAGGTGGTGGTCTTGCCCTCGCCCGCCGGCGTCGGGCTGATGCCGCTGACCAGCACCAGCGCGCCATCCGGCCGCTCGGCCAGGCTCTCGATGAAGGGGAACCCGATCTTGGCCTTGAGCCGCCCGTAGGGTTCCAGGGCCGCCTCGGGGATGCCTGCCCGCGCCGCGATTTCGGCGATCGGGCGGAGCGCGGGGCGGGCAGGGTCGAGATCCTTGGGCATTGCGTGGCCTCTTGGAAGAAGTTGCATGCTAAGAAATTTTCTTTCCCTACTCCGATCCCGGCGCGGCGGAAAGGGCGCGGCGTTGCCGCGACCCGGGCCGGCTGGTAAGGGTTCCGGATGATCCTGCTGCGCCACGGCCAGAGCGAATTCAATCTCCACTTCACCGCCACCCGCCAGGACCCCGGCATCACCGACCCCGCGCTGACCCCGCTCGGCCGCACCCAGGCCGAGGAAGCGGCGGCGGCCCTGCGGCAGGAGCGGCTGGTGCGGATGGTGGTTTCCCCCTACACCCGCACCTTGCAGACCGCGGCCCCGATCGCCGGCGCCCTCGGGCTCGCGCCGGAGGTGGTGCCCCTGGTGCGCGAGCGCTTCGCCTTCACCTGCGATGTCGGCAGCCCGGCGAGCGTGCTCGCGCAGAGCTGGCCGCAGCATGATTTCGCCGACCTCGAGGAGGTCTGGTGGCCGCCCGAGCGGGAGTCCGAGGCGGCGCTGCAACGCCGGGCGCGGGCCTTCCGCGACGCGGTGCGCGAACGGGCGGACTGGCAGGAGACCCTCGTCGTCACCCATTGGGGGTTCATCCTCGCGCTCACCGGGCAGAGCGTGGCCAACGGGCAATGGCTGCGCTGGGACCAGGCGACGCCGCTGCCGCGCCGCATCGTCTGGACCCACTGACGCCGGCCGGCGGGGAGGGCGCGGGGAGCGCGCGGGGGCCATGGCGCGGTGGGCGGGGCCGTGCTACGCGCAGCCCGCAGAGCCGCCCCGCGCCGGTTTCCGGGGGCGGCGCCATGTGGAGAATGCCATGTCGGATCAAGTGGCCCAGGCGGGCGCCATTCCGCCGCTGGTGCTGAATGTGCAGTACACCAAGGATCTCTCCTTCGAGGTGCCGAACGCACCCCAGATCTACGCGACGCTGCGCAGCGCGCCTGCCGTGCAGATCAACCTCGACGTGCAGATCCGCCGCCTCCAGGAAGGCCAGGACGTGTTCGAGGTGACCATCGCGATCCGCGCCGAGGCGACCACCAACCCCGCCGACGGGGCCGCGCAGAACGGCCAGGGCAAGGCGGAGCCGCCGCAGACGGTGTTCATCGCCGAGCTTTCCTACGCCGGCATCTTCACCCTGACCGGCGTTCCGGAACACCAGGTCGAGCCGGTGCTGGCGGTGGAGTGCCCGCGGCTCCTGTTCCCCTTCGCCCGCAACATCCTGGCCGACATCACCCGCGACGGCAGTTTCCCGCCGGTCCTGCTCGGCCCGATCGATTTCGTGGCGCTGTGGCAGGCGCGGCGGGCCCAGGCAGGGGCGCCGGCCGCGGCCAACGCCTGACGCCGATGGCGGTGCTCTCGGGCCGGACCCGGCTCGCCGGGGTCATGGGCTGGCCGGTCGGCCATTCGCGCTCGCCCCGGCTGCACGGGTTCTGGCTCGAACGCTACGGGATCGACGGCGCCTATGTGCCGCTGCCGGTGCGTCCCGAGCATCTCGGGACCGCACTGCGCGGCCTCCTCGCCGCCGGCTTCGCCGGGGTGAACGTCACCATTCCGCACAAGGAGAGCGTGGCGGCGTTCTGCGACACCATCGACGCTTCGGCGCGGCGGGCGGGGGCGGTGAACACGCTCGTCTTCGCCGAGGGGCGGATCCTGGGCAGCAATACCGACGGGGCGGGGTTTCTCGCCAATCTCCGCGCCCATGGCGTCGACCCCGCCGCCGGGCCGGCGCTGATCCTGGGCGCCGGCGGCGGGGCGCGGGCGGTGGCGGCGGCGCTGCTCGATTGCGGCGTCGGCGTGCGCTTCGCCAACCATCACCGCGGCCGGGCCGAAGCGCTCGCCGCCGCCCTGCCGGGGAGCGGCGTGCTGGAGTGGGAGGCGCGGGCGGCGGCGCTGGCCGATCACGCGCTGCTGGTCAACGCGACCCCGCTCGGGATGAGCGGGCAGCCGCCGCTCGAGATCGATCTCTCCCGCGCGCCGGCGGCACTCGCGGTCGCCGATCTCGTCTATGCCCCGCTGGAGACCGGCCTGCTGGCGGCGGCGCGGGCGCGGGGCCTGCGCGCGGTGGAGGGGCTGGGCATGCTGCTCCACCAGGCGGGCGACGGGTTCGCGGCCTGGTTCGCCACCCGCCCGGAAGTGGACGAGGCGCTCTACCGGTTCGTCGCCGCCGACCTGATCGCGCCGCGCGCGGGTCCCGCGGGAGTGCCCCGGTGCAGATCATCGGCCTGACCGGGGGGATGGCGATGGGCAAATCGACCGCCGCGGGCTTCTTCCGCCGCGCCTTCCTGCCGGTGTTCGACGCCGACCGGGCGGTGCACCGGCTGGAGGGACGGGGTGGCCGGGCGGTGGCGCCGATCGGCGCCGCGTTCCCCGGGGTGGTGCGCGCGGGGCGGGTGGACCGCGCGCGGCTGCGGGCGGTGGTGGGGCGCGACCCCGTCGCGCTCGCCCGGCTGGAGGCGATCCTGCACCCGCTGGTGCGCGCCGAGCAGGCCCGCTTCCTCGCCCGCGCCCGCCGCGCCGGCAAGCGCGCCGCGGTGCTCGACGTGCCGCTGCTGTTCGAGACCGGCGGCGACCGCCGGGTCGACCGGGTAGTGGTGGTCAGCGCCCCGGAGGCGGCGCAGCGCCGCCGGCTCGCCGCGCGCGGGCGGATGAGCGGGGCGGAGATCGCGACCCTGCTCGCCCGCCAGACCGCGGACGCCGAGCGCCGCCGGCGCGCCGACGTGGTGGTGCGCACCGGCCTCTCCCGCCATCACACCGCCCGCCAGATGCGCCGGCTGGTGCTGGAGCTGCTGGCGTGACCCGGATGGTGCTGTTCGACACCGAGACCACCGGGCTCGACCCGCTCGAAGGCCACCGGGTGATCGAGATCGCGGCGATCGAACTGGTCAACGACCTGCCCACCGGGCGGCAGTTCCACCACCTGCTCGACCCCGGGCGCGAGGTGCCCGCGGACGCGAGCCGCATCCATGGCATCACCGCGGCCGATCTCGCCGGCAAGCCGCCGTTCGCGGCGATCGCCGATGCGCTGCTCGGCTTCTTCGCCGACGCGCCGCTGATCGCCCACAACGCGCCCTTCGACTTCGGCTTCCTCGATGCCGAACTCGCCCGCGCCGGCCGCCCCGCGCTCGACCGCGCGCGGATGGTCGACACGCTCGCCCTCGCCAAGGCCCGCTTTCCGGGGCTGCCCAACAGCCTCGACGCGCTCTGCCGGCGCTTCGGCATCGATCTTTCCGAACGCACCACCCACAACGCCCTGCTCGACTGCCGCCTGCTCGCCGCGGTCTATCTGGCGCTGCACGGCGGGCGCCAGCGCGGGCTCTCTCTCGCGGCGGCGGAGGAGGACGGCCCGGTGCCGGCCTATGGCGGGAGCCGGACCCGCACGCCGCGCCCGGTGGTGCCGAGCGCGGAGGAGCTCGCCGCCCACGCCGCCTTCGTCGCCCGGCTCAAGGACCCGGTCTGGACCCTGCCCTGAGGCTCAGGCGGCGAGGCGGGCGACCTCCTCGGGCGGCAGCCGGACCAGCGCCTCGTATTCGCGCAGCAGGCTCTCGGTCAGCGGACCGGGGGCGAAGGAAAGCTCGCCGATGGCGCGCACCGGGGTGACCTCGGCCGCGGTGCCGGCGAGGAAGACCTCGGCCGCGCGGCCCATCTCCTCGGGCAGGATGGTCCGTTCCACCACCTTGATCTGGCGGCGGCGGGCGATCGCCATCACCGTGCGGCGGGTGATGCCGTCGAGGAAGCAGTCCGGCGTCGGGGTGTGCAACTCACCGTCGAAGACGAAGAAGATGTTGGCGCCGGTCGCCTCCGCGACATGGCCGCGCCAGTCCAGCATCAGCGAATCCTCGAAGCCCGCCGCCTCGGCCGCGTGCTTGGCGAGGGTGCCGATCATGTAGAGGCCGGCGGCCTTGGAGGCGGTGGGCGCGGTCTCCGGATGGGGACGCTTCCAGGCGGAAAGGCCGAGGCGCACGCCCTTCATCCGGTCCGCCCCGAAGAGGTTGGGCCAGGGCCAGGTGGCGATGGCGAGATGGATGCGGGTCTGCTGCGCCGAGACCGACAATTGCTCGGCCCCGCGCCAGGCGATCGGGCGCACATAGGCCTCGACCAGGCCATTGGCGGCCACCACCTCGCGGCAGGCGGCGTCGATCTCGGCCGGGGAGAAGGGGATGGTGAAGCCGAGCAGGCGGGCGGAGTTGATCAGCCGCGCGGTATGGGCGTCGAGGCGGAAGATGTTGCCGCCGTAGCAGCGCTCCCCCTCGAACACCGCGCTCGCGTAGTGCAGACCGTGCGACAGCACGTGCAGCTTCGCCTCCCGCCAGGGCACGAGCGCGCCGTCCTGCCAGATCAGTCCGTCACGGTCGTCGAAAGGAACGAGCGCCATAAAGGGGATCTCCTGAACGATTGTTGCTCCCGGGGCGGAGCGTTTGTTGCTCTTGGCATCTACTCACGGCATTTGCGCCAGCCAGCGGGACGGTATAAGAGGGTTCCCGATATGTCAACGAAGCTGCCGTAAGCGCGGGGAATGTCTGCCATGCCCGATCAGGGCCACGCCACCGGCGCGGAGGCGAAGCCGGGGGAGCGTGCCGGCGCCGGGCTGCTGTTCCTGCGCGAGGAGGAGATCCGGCTGGCGCAGGACCTGCTGTTCTTCGCCTATCGCGACTTCACCGGCGCCGCCGACCCGATTCTCGAAGAACTCGGGCTCGGCCGGGCCCATCATCGCGCGCTGCATTTCATCGGCCGCAACCCGGCGATCAGCGTCAGCGAGCTGCTGGGAATCCTGCGCATCACCAAGCAGAGCCTGGCCCGCGTGCTCGGCGCGCTGGTCGAACGCGGGATGGTGGCCCCGGTCGCCGGGCGGACGGACCGGCGCCAGCGGCTGCTCAGCCTCACCGAGGCGGGGGCGGCGCTGGAGGCGCGGCTGTTCGCCCGCCAGCGCGAGCGGCTCGCGGCGGCGTACCGGGAGGCCGGCGGAACCGCGGTGGAAGGGTTCCGCCGGGTGATGCGCGCCATCATGGACGAGGCCGCGCGCGCCTACCTCGACGGCCAGACCCGCGCCGCCGGCCGCCGATGGCGGGGCGGCGGGCCGGAGGATCGGTGAACGAGGCGGCGCTGATCCTGGTGGTGGACGATGACGCGCGGCTGCGCACCCTGCTCACCCGCTACCTCGGCGAGTGCGGCTTTCGCGTCACCGCCGCCGAGAGCGCCGCCGAGGCGCGGGAGAAGCTGCGGTTTCTCGCCCCCGACCTCCTGGTGCTCGACGTGATGATGCCGGGCGAATCGGGGCTCGATCTGGTCCGCGCGCTGCACGCCGGCGGCGGGGCCGTTCCGCCGGTGCTGCTGCTCACCGCGCGCGGCGCGCCGGAGGACCGGATCGGCGGGTTCGAGGCGGGGGCGGACGACTATCTGCCCAAGCCGTTCGAGCCGCGCGAACTGGCGCTGCGCATCCGCGCCCTGCTGCGCCGGGCCGCGCCGGCACCCCCCGCCGCCGGGCCGGTGCGCCTCGGCCCGGCGGAGTTCGACCCCGAGCGCGGCGAGCTTCGGCTCCCCTCCGGCACCATCCGGCTGACCGGCGGGGAGGCGGCGCTGCTCGCCGCACTCGCCCGCCGCCCCGGGGAAGTGCTTTCGCGCGAGGATCTCGCGGCCCAGCTCGGCATGGACGAGATCGGCGAACGCGCGATCGACGTGCAGGTGACCCGCCTGCGCCGCAAGATCGAGGCCGACCCCCGCGAGCCGCGCTTCCTCCACACCGTGCGCGGGCGCGGCTACGTGCTCAAGCCCGGGGGCTGAAGAGATGGCGGCCGGCCCGCGGCGGTGGCTCAAGCGGCTGGTGCCGCGGTCGCTGCTCGGGCGCAGCCTGCTCATCATCCTGCTGCCGCTGGTCCTGCTCGAGGCGGTGGCGCTGCAGATCTTCTACGGCAGCCATCTCGACCTGATCTCGCGGCGCTTCGCCGACGCGATCGTGGGCGAGATCTCCGCCACCCTCGCGCTGATGCATCGCTTTCCCGCCCCCGCCGACCGGCATTTCGTGCTGCGGGTGGCACGGTCCGAATACGGTCTGCTGTTCTCGCTGGCGCCGGGGGCGCGTCTGCACAGCCTCAAGAGCCGCAAGATCCTCGGGCCGATGGACAACGACCTCGGCATGGCGCTGGGCCAGCGACTGCACCTGCCCTTCCGCATGGACTGGGTCTCCGACCCCGAATACGTGCTGGTGCGCATCCAGACCAGCGACGGGGTGCTGACGGTGAAGGCGCCGCGCAAGCGGCTCTACAGCAACGGGGTCTATCTGTTCGTGCTGTGGCTGGTGGGTACGCTGGTACTGGTGTTCACCATCGCCGCGCTGTTCATGCGCAACCAGGTGCGCGCCATCCGCCGCCTCGCCGCCGCGGCGGAGGCCTTCGGGCTGGGGCGCGACGTCGGCGCGATCCGCCCCGAGGGCGCCGTCGAGGTCCGCCAGGCCGGGGTGGCGTTCAACCGCATGCGCGAGCGCATCGGCCGCTTCCTCACCCAGCGCACCGAGATGCTGGCCGGGGTCTCCCACGATCTGCGCACGCCGCTGACCCGCCTGCGCCTCGCCCTCGCCATGCTGCCGCGCGATCGCGGGATCGAGGAGGACGTGGCGGCGATGACCGAGGACGTGGCGGAGATGAACCGCATGATCGGCGGCTACCTCGCCTTCGCGCGCGGCGCCGGGGCGGAGCCGGCGCGACCGGCCGATCTTTCCGCCATGCTCGCCGAGATCGCGGCCGGAGCGAAGCGCGCGGGGACCGATGTGGCGCTCGCCGCGCCGGCCTCGCTCACGCTCAATCTCCGCGTCGACGCCATGCGCCGCGCCATCACCAACCTGGTGGACAACGCGAGCCGCCACGCCCAGCGCATCGCGCTCGCGGCGACCGCGGAGGACGGGCAGATCGTGCAGGTGACGGTGGACGACGACGGGCCGGGTATCCCGCCCGACCGCCGCGAGAGCGTGTTCCGCCCGTTCGAGAGCGGCGCCGCCGGCGGCATCGGGCTCGGCCTCACCATCGCGCGCGACATCGTGCGCGCGCACGGCGGCGAGATCCTGCTCGAGGACAGCCCGCTCGGCGGGCTGCGCGCACGGGTGCGGGTGCCGGTCTGATCCGCCTCGGGGCCCGACCGGCGCCGGGAGGCTACTCCGCGTGCTTCTCCATCATCGCGCGGATCTCGGCCATCGCCTCGGAGAAGCGGTGGTTGAGCAGGCCGAGCGCCTCGCCGTTCGACTTCTGGATGAGATCGGCGATTTCCTTCATGTTGGCGACCGCGCGCTCGTAGGCGCCCTTGAGCAGTTCCGTCTGCTTCGCCGCCTTGGCCCGCGGCGCGTCCTTGGTGGTGAGCGTCTGCATCGCCTCGGTCAGTTCGGCCATGCTGCTCTGGAGGATTTCCATGTGCCGCCGGGCCACCGCCTGCGCGCCTTCCAGAGCGACCCGGTTGGCGTCCGACAGAACCTCCATGTTGCGCCGGTACATGCCCATCAGCGCATCGAGTTCCGGCTTGGCGGGAAGCTTGAGGTCGGCGAACATCTTGGTGAAATCGGGCATCGGCGGCATCGCGCCCGCGGCGGGCTTGGCCTTCGGCTTCTCAGCCATGGTTCAGGTCTCCCTTGTTGTCGAAGCGTGTCCCCCGCGCCGAACATAGCGCGGGATGCGCGGGTGGGAAGCGGAATCTTCGGCGCGCGCCGCCAATCGTCCACGCCCGGCAGGCAGCGGCGCAGCGGCAATGGTCTTCCCGCCCCGATCCGCAAGCCCGGCCAGGACGATTCGGGGTCAGGACGATTCGAGGTCAGGACGATTCGGGCGGCGCGTCGGGCGGCGCCTCGGGGGGTGATGGTTCGGGGGGTGGTTCGGGCGCGGGTGG
>DAHWFB010000029.1 GCA_027326105.1 Acetobacteraceae bacterium | reverse complement strand
GCGGACGGCGAAATGGCTGCCCATCAGCGCGTCGGTGTAATCGAGTTCGGCGCCGGCGAGCAGATCGAGACTGGCGGGATCGACCAGCACCCGCGCCCCGTCCTCGGCGAGGACCAGATCATCGGGCGCCACCGCGCGATCGATATCGAAACGGTATTGGAAGCCGCTGCACCCGCCGGCGAGCACCGCGACGCGCAGCGCCGCCCCGGGCGGCGCCTCGGCGGCGAGGATCGCGGCGATGCGGGCGCGGGCGCGGGCGGTCAGGCCGAAGCGGGAGGTGGGTTCGCTCATGCCCGCAACATGGTCCCGCACCGGCGCGGATTGAAGGGGGAGTGGCGGGATGCTAAGGCGCGCGCCATGTCGCGCGCCCCCTACGCCGTGCAGCCCGGCTCTTCGCGCGGGCGGCTCCATGCCGAGCCGGAGGCGGCGACCCGCAGCCCCTTCCAGCGCGACCGCGACCGCGTCATCCACTCCGCCGCCTTCCGCAAGCTGCAATACAAGACCCAGGTCTTCGTCAACCACGAGGGGGATTTCTACCGCACGCGCCTCACCCACTCGCTCGAAGTCGCGCAGGTGGCGCGCTCGGTCGCGCGGGAACTGGGGCTCGACGAGGATCTGACCGAGGCCCTCGCCCTCGCCCACGACCTCGGCCACCCGCCCTTCGGCCACGCCGGCGAGGCCGGTCTCGCCGAGGCGGCGGCCGGGTTCGGCGGGTTCGACCACAACGCCCAGAGCCTGCGCGTGGTGACGCTGCTGGAATCCCGCTACGCCGGCTTCGACGGGCTCAACCTGACCTGGGAGACGCTGGAGGGCCTGGCCAAGCACAACGGCCCGCTCGCCGACCCGCCGGCCTATATCCGCGCCTATGACGCGCGCCACCGGCTCGATCTCTCCCGCCAGCCTTCGGCCGAGGCGCAGGTGGCCGCGGTCGCCGACGATATCGCCTATACCGGCCACGACCTCGACGACGGGCTGCGCGCCGGGCTGTTCGGGATCGGCGAGATCGGCGCCCTGCCGCTCGCCGGCGATGCGCTCGCCGCCGCGCGGGCGCTGGGCGAGGGGCTCGCGCCATCGCGCCTGCGCCACGAGACGGTGCGCCGGGTGATCGACTTCCTGATCACCGATCTCGTCGCCGAGACGCGGCGGCGGATCGCGGCCCTCGCCCCGCGCTCGGCGGAAGCGATCCGCGCGGCGCCCGGGCCGGTGGTGGGGTTCGCCGCCGAGACCGCGGCCGCCCTGGGCGAAATCCGCCGCTTCCTGCATGCAAGGATGTATCGGCACTGGCGGGTGGCGCGGATGGTGCGCAAGACCCGGCTGGTGGCGGCGGAGTTGTTCACCCTGCTCCACGCCGAGCCCGGGCTGCTGCCCGAGGAATGGGCGTGGGCGGCGGCGGATCGGGCGGAGACGGTGACCGACTATGTCGCCGGCATGACCGACCGCTTCGCCCTCGACGAGCATCGCCGCCTCACCGACCCCGCCGCCACCGGCTGACCCGGATCACAAAACCATGCCCCATCCCGATCTGTTCGCGACCCTCCGCGCGCGCGTCCTCGCCACGCTGGAGAGCTTGCTGCCCGGGGCGGACACGGCGGCGCTCGCCCGCGTGGAGGTGAGCCCGACCCGGGAGGAAGCGCACGGTGACATGGCGACCAACGCGGCGCTGGTGCTGGCGCGGGAGGCGAAGCGCAAGCCGGCGGAACTCGCGGCGGAGCTGGCCGCGGCGCTGGCCGCCGCGCCGGAGATCGCCGCCGCCGCGCCGGCGGGGCCGGGGTTCGTCAATCTCCGCCTCCACCCCGCCGTCCTGCGCGGGGAGATTTCGGCCATCCTCCGCGCCGGCGAATCCTATGGCGAGAGCGGGCTCGGCGCCGGCATCCCGGTCAATGTCGAATATGTCTCGGCCAACCCGACCGGGCCGATGCATGTCGGGCACTGCCGGGGCGCGGTGGTGGGCGATGCGCTGGCCAATCTGCTCGCCAGGGCGGGCTATGCGGTCACCAAGGAATACTACATCAACGACGCCGGCGCGCAGGTGGACGCGCTGGCCTGGGCCGCCTACTGGCGCTACCTCCAGGCGCTCGACACGCCGCTCGACGAGGCCGCGTTCGACGCCCAGGTGCCGGGCGGGCTGCAATACCGGGGCGACTATCTGATCGCGGTGGGCGAGGCCCTGCTCGCGCGCCATGGCGACCGGCTGGCCGCACCGGGCGCGATGCCGGCCGGGCCCGCGCACTGGCTCGCCACCGTGCGCGCCGCGGCGGTGGCGGCGATGATGGCGGCGATCCGCGAGGATCTGGCGCTGCTCGGGGTCGATCCGGACGTGTTCACGAGCGAGCGGGCGCTGGTCGGCTCCGGCGCGGTCGATGCCGTGATCGCGCGGCTCGGCGCGGCGGGCCTGCTCTACGAGGGTGTGCTGGAACCGCCCAAGGGCCGCACGCCGGAGGATTGGGAGCCGCGCGCGCAGACCCTCTTCCGCGCCACCCAATTCGGCGACGACGTCGACCGGCCGCTGCGCAAGTCCGACGGGTCGAACACCTATTTCGCCAACGACATCGCCTATCACGCGGACAAGCTCGACCGCGGCTTCGCGCACCTGATCGACGTCTGGGGCGCCGACCATGGCGGCTACGTGGCGCGCCTGAAGGCCGCGGTGAAGGCGCTCGCCGGACGCGAGGGCGCCTTCGAGGTGGTGCTCTGCCAGATCGTGCGGGTGATGCGCGCCGGCCAGCCGGTCAAGATGTCCAAGCGGGCGGGAACCTATGTCACGCTGCGCGATCTGATCGACGAGGTCGGCCGCGACGCGGTGCGCTTCACCATGCTCACCCGCAAGTCCGACGCGCAGATGGAGTTCGACCTCGACGCGGTGATGGCGCAGAGCCGGGAAAATCCGGTCTTCTACGTGCAATATGCCCACGCCCGCGCCCGCTCGGTGCTGCGCCACGCCGAGGCCGAATGGGGCGCCGCGGCGGTGGCGGCGGCGGCGCTGGCGGGGGCCGATCTCGGCTCACTGCAAAGTGATGCGGAAATGGCGCTGATCCGCCGGCTGATCGCCTGGCCGCGCACCGTGGAAGCCGCGGCCGCGGCGCGGGAGCCACACCGGATCGCATTTTTCTTGTATGATTTAGCGGCCGACTTTCATATGCTATGGAACCGTGGTCGGGAGGACGCGCGCATGCGCTTCCTGATCGCCGACCGGCCGGAGGAGACCTCGGCGCGGCTTGCCCTGGTGGCGGCCACCGCCATCGTGGTCCGTTCCGGTCTCGGGGTTCTGGGCGTAACGCCGGTCGAGGAGATGCGTTGACCGTGTCGGAGGAATTGGACATCCCGCCCTTCGGTTACCGGGCGGCGTATCGCCGGGGGCCCGATCCGGGAACCCGGCGCATGGCATGGATGGCGGGCGGCTTCGCCGCTGCGCTGCTGGTGGTGGTGGGCGGCTATTCGCTGCTCGGTGGCGGCGGGCCGGGAACGGTGCCGACCATCGCCGCCCCCCGCGGGCCGGTGAAGGTGCGCCCCGCCAACCCCGGCGGGTTGCAGGTGAGCCAGACCCAGAACCCCTCGCTCGGCGCCGCCGCGGCCGGGCCGGCCGGTGACACGCTGGCGCCGCCACCCGAAACTCCCAATCCGCAGGCGCTGCGGGCCGATCTGGCGCCGCCCGCGCCGCCGGGCGCGAACCCGCCGTCGCCGGCGGTCGCCGCGAGCGCGCCGGCCACCCCCGGTTTGCCACTGCCGCCCACGCCCCCTGCCGTGCTGCTCGCGGCGACCACCGCGCCGCTGCCCGCGGCCCCCGCGCCGGCGGTCGCGCCACCAGCGACCCCGCCACCGCTGACCGCGCCACCGCTGACCGCGCCGCCGGCGCCCGCGGCCGCCGCGGGCGGGGTGCAGGTCCAGTTGGCGGCGCTTTCCAGCGCGGCGGACGCGCGCATCGAATGGCAGCGGTTGCAGGCGCGCATGCCCGCCGTGCTGCGCGGCCTCGCGCCCGACATCCTGAAGGTGCAGGCGGGCGGGAAAGTGTTCTGGCGGCTGCGCACCGGGCATTTCGCCTCCATCGCCGCGGCCACCGGCTTCTGCCAGGCGGTGGTGGCCGCACGCGGCCACTGCACCATCGCGACCTGGTGAAGGCCGCCATCGTCGGCATCTCCGGCCCCGCCCTGTTGCCGGGCGAGGCCGAACTGCTCGAAGCGCACCCGCCCGCCGGGGTGGTCCTGTTCGCGCGCAACATCCTGACCCGCTCCCAGCTCGCCGCCCTGGTCACGGCGCTGCGCCGCCATCTCGCCCCCGAGGCGGTGCTGATGGTCGATCAGGAGGGCGGGCGGGTGGCGCGGCTGCGCCCGCCGGCGTGGCGCGCCCATCCCCCGGCCGCCGCGATCGGCGCCGTCTTCGCCCGCGACCGGGCGGCGGGCGAGCGGCTGGCCTGGCTGCAAGGGGCGCTGATCGGGCGGCAGTGCGCGCAAGCCGGGTTCGAGGTGGTGACCGCCCCGGTGCTCGATCTCGCCGTTCCCGGCGCGGACGCGGTGGTGGGTGATCGCGCCTTCGCGGCCGCGCCCGAGGCGGTGGCGCTGCTCGGTGGCGCGATGGCGGCGGGGCTGCTCGCCGCCGGCATCCAGCCGGTCGCCAAGCACGCGCCCGGCCATGGGCGGGCCGGGACCGATTCCCATCTCGGCCTGCCGGTGATCGCGGCCGCCGATCTCGCCGCCGACATCGCCCCCTTCGCTGCCAACGCCGCGCTGCCCTGGATGATGACGGCCCATTGTCTCTACCCGGCGCTCGACCCCGATCGTCCGGCCACCCTCTCGGCTGCGATCATCGGTGCGGTGATCCGCGGGCGGATCGGGTTCGCCGGCGTGCTGGTCTCCGACGATCTCGGCATGGGGGCGCTTTCGGGCGCGATCGCGGCGCGGGCGGCGGCGGCACTCGCGGCGGGATGCGACCTCGCGCTCTATTGCGCGGGCGACGAGGAGACGGCGCGCGTGCTGGCGGCGGTGCCGGCGCTCGGCGCCGAGGGCCGCGCGCGGCTCGCCCGCGCCCGGGCCCTTGCGGCGGAGCGGCGGGAAGTGCTGGATAGCGCGGCACTTGCCCGGGAGAGGGACCGGCTGCTCGCGTGAATTCCGCTCCGATCCGCCTGATCCTGGACGCGATCCCGGTCGCCGTCGCGATCATCCTCGCCATCACCCTGCACGAGGCGGCGCACGGCTATGCCGCGCTCGCCCTGGGGGACGATACCGCGCGGCGCATGGGCCGGCTTTCGCTCAACCCGCTGCGCCATGTCGACCGGGTGGGCACCATCCTGCTGCCCGGGCTGCTCATCGTCTCCCAGCTGCTCACGCTGGGGCGCATCCAGTTCCTGTTCGGCTGGGCCAAGCCGGTGCCGATCGACGCCCGCCGCTTCCCCGATCCGCTGCGGGGCATGATGTGGGTGGCGATGGCCGGGCCGGCGATGAATTTCTTCCTCGCCTGGCTCGCCGCGCTCGCCAACTACGCGCTGCCCTATCTGCCCGGGTTCACCCTCTCGTTCGTCGATCCGTTCCTGCAACTCTTCTTTCTCGCCAATCTGGTGCTCGGGCTGTTCAACCTGCTCCCCGTCCTGCCGCTCGATGGCGGGCGGATCGTGGCCGGGCTGCTGCCCCGCCCGCTCGCGCTCGCCTTCTCGCGCACCGAACGCTACGGCATTCCGCTGGTGCTGGTGCTGCTGTTCGTGGTCCCCGCCGTGCTGCGGGCGGCGGGGGTGGGGTTCGACCCGATCCAGTCGGTGCTGGGCACGCTCCTGCCCATGGTCGGGCGGTTCATCCTCGCGCTCGCCGGGCAGCATGGCTGAGCCGGCGGCCGAGGGGCTGGTGCTGCGGCTGGAGGGGTTCGAGGGGCCGCTCGACCTGCTGCTCGAACTCGCCCGCGCCCAGAAGGTCGATCTCGCGCGCATCTCCATCCTCGCCCTGGTCGAGCAGTATCTCGCGGTGATCGAGGGGGCGCGGCAGGTGCGGCTCGAGCTCGCGGCGGACTGGCTGGTGATGGCGGCCTGGCTGACCTGGCTCAAGTCCCGCCTGCTGCTGCCAGCGGGCACCGCGGCGGCTGACGAGGGCGGGGCGGCGGCCGAGGTGCTGGCGGCACGGCTCGCCGAACTGGGCGCGGTGCGCGCCGCCGCCGCCTGGCTCGGGGCGCGGCCGGTGCTGGGGCAGGAGGTGTTCGCGCGCGGGGCGGCGGAAGAATTCGTCGTGACCGACCGTTCCGGTCTCGTGCTCGCTCTGCCCGCCCTGCTGCGCGCCTATCTCGCCGCGCTCCGCCGCACCGCGGGGCAGCGGCGCTACCGGCCGCCGGTTTCGCTCACCTGGAAGGTGCAGGACGCGCTGCGCCGGCTGGGGGAGCTGCTGGGCAGCCTGCCCGACTGGTCGAGCCTGGAGCGCTTCCTGCCCGAGGACACCGCCGACCCGCTGGCCCGGCGCGCGGCGGTTTCGGCGACCCTGCTCGCCGGGCTGGAGCTGGCCCGCGACGGCGCCTTGCGGCTGCGCCAGGAGGAGCCGTTCGGGCCGATCCTGGTCGGCCGGGCGGCGGGAGCGGCGTCGTGACCGAGGAGGAGGCGATCCGGCTCGCCGAGGCGCTGGTGTTCGCCTCCGCCGCGCCGGTTTCCGCCCGTGCGCTGGCGGCGCTGCTGCCCGAGGAGATGGCGGCGGAGACCGTGCTCGCCACCCTCGCCAGGCGCTGCGCCGGGCGGGGGGTGGAGCTGGTCGAGGTCGCCGGCGGCTGGCAGTTCCGCACCGCCCCCGACCTCGCGCCCCTGTTGCGCAAGGTGGTGGAGGTGCCGCGGCGGCTACCGCGGGCGGCGATGGAGACGCTGGCCATCATCGCCTACCACCAGCCGCTCACCCGGCCCGAGATCGAGGCGATGCGCGGGGCGAGCCTGGCGCAGGCGACGCTCGAAGCGCTGCTCGAGGCCGGGCTGATCGCCCCGCGCGGACAGCGCGAGAGTCCGGGGCGGCCGACGCTGTGGGCGACGACGGCGGCGTTTCTCGCCGCATTCGGGCTGGGCTCGCTCGCCGATCTGCCCAAGCGGGAGGATCTCCTGCTGGAGAAGGGCCTGGTGGCGCCGGAGGCGGGCGGGCGATAGGGGATGGTCCGGTTTCCCCTCCGGGCAATACCTGCTAGCTAGCCGGCCCTGGAAAGACGGTCGCGGATGTTCAATTTCTCCTGGTCGGAACTGGGCTTGATCCTGGTCGTGGCGCTCATCGCCATCGGCCCCAAGGACATGCCGGCGGCGATCCGCGCGGTGACCGACGTGATCCGCAAGATGCGGCGCATGGCGGGCGAGTTCCAGGGCCAGGTGGACGAACTGGTGCGCGAGGCCAACCTCTCCGAGGTGCGCGACAGCCTGAACGAGCTGCGCAACATCGACGTTCCCGGCCGCATCCGCGACACCATCGACGCCGACGGCACGCTGCGCGGCGCCTTCGACGACCCGCTCGCCGAGACCCACGGGGAAGGCGCGCTGGAAGGCGCGCAGACGATCGGGCTGCTCGGCCCGCCCGAGCCACCCGCCCACCCCGCGCTGGTGCCGCCCGATTTCGTCCCCCCCGGCACGCCGCCGCCGCTCGAGGCGCTGGAGGCCGCGGGCATCGGCCCGCCCGCCTTCGTCCCGCCGCAGATCGCGCGCGGCTGAACCCTTCCACCCCGACCCGACGGAAGCACCGTGGCAGAGAGCCCGACCGACGACCCGATCGACGACAAGCCGATGCCGCTGCTCGACCATCTGGCCGAGTTGCGCCGGCGCCTGCTGTGGTCGGCGGTCGCCTTCGTGATCGCCTTCCTGGTCTGCTACCATTTCTCGGGCGCGATCTACCGCTTCCTCGCCGCCCCGCTCGCCGCCGCGCTGACCGCGCGGGGAGAGGCGCCGACGCTGATCTATACCGCCCTCTACGAAGCCTTCTTCACCTACCTCAAAGTCGGCCTGTTCGGGGCGCTGTTCATCTCCTTTCCGGTGGTCGCGACCCAGATCTGGCTGTTCATCGCCCCCGGGCTGTACCGGAGCGAGAAGCGGGCGCTGCTGCCCTTTCTGGTGGCGACGCCGGTGCTGTTCCTGGCCGGCGCCGGGCTCGCCTACTATGTCGTGTTCCCCTACGCCTGGAAGTTCTTCCTGAGTTTCCAGACCCCGCCGCACGCGAGCGGGGTCAAGATCGAGCTGCTCGCCAAGGTGGGGGACTATCTCAACCTGGTGATGCGCATCGTGCTCGCCTTCGGGGTCGCGTTCCAGTTGCCGGTGCTGCTGACGCTGCTCGGCAAGGTGGGGATCGTTTCGGCGAAGGGATTGGCGGCCAAGCGGCGCTATGCCTACGTCGGCTGCTTCGTGGTGGCGGCGGTGCTGACCCCGCCGGACGTCTTCACCCAGACCAGCCTCGCGGTGCCGCTGATCCTGCTCTACGAGGCCTCGATCGTCGCGGTGCGCATGGTGCAGCCGAAAGCTCCGGAGGGCTGATGCACGATCTTCGTTGGCTGCGCGAGGACCCGGAGGGGTTCGTCGCGGCGATGGCCCGGCGGGGGACGGATTCGGCGGCGGCGGCGCGGGCGGTGGTGGCCCTCGACGCGGCGCGGCGCGGGCGGATCGCAGAGGAGCAGGCGCGCCAGACCCGGCGCAACGAGATCTCCCGCGCGGTGGCCGAGGGGCGCCGGCGCGGCGAGGACACGGCCTCCCTCGAAGCCGAGGCGCAGAGCTTGCGCGCGGCGGAGGCCGAGGCCAAGGCCGGCGCCGACGAAATGGCCGCGTTCTTCGCCCGGCTGGACACCGTCCCCAACCGGCTCGATGCCGACGTGCCGGACGGACCGGACGAGGCGTTCAACGTCGAGATCCATCGCCGGGGCGCGCAGCCCGCGTTCGACTTCACCCCGCGCCAGCACTTCGAGCTCGGCGAGGCTTCGGGGCTGATGGATTTCGCCGGCGCGGCGGCGCTCTCGGGCAGCCGCTTCGTGGTGCTGAAGGGGGCGCTGGCGCGGATGCAGCGGGCGCTCGGCCAGTTCATGCTCGATCTGCACGCGGCCGAGCACGGCTACACCGAATGCGCGGTGCCGCTGCTGGTCGGCGGCGCCGCTCTGCGCGGCACCGGGCAGCTGCCCAAGTTCAAGGAGGATCTGTTCGAGACCACCGACGGACGCTTCCTCATCCCCACCGCCGAGGTGCCGCTCACCAACTTGGGCGGCGAAGAGGTTACTGGCATCCTGCCCGCGAGCAAGCTGCCAATGCGCCTGGTCGCGTTGACCGAGTGCTTCCGCTCCGAGGCGGGCTCGGCGGGCAAGGATACGCGCGGGATGCTGCGCCAGCACCAGTTCCCGAAAGTGGAGATGGTCTCGATCACCCGCCCCGAAGACTCGGCCGAGGAGCACGAGCGGATGACCCGCTGCGCCGAGACCGTGCTGGAGCGGCTCGGCCTGCCCTATCGCCGCGTGCTGCTCTGCGCCGGCGATACCGGTTTCGCCTCGGCCAAGACCTACGACCTCGAAGTCTGGCTGCCCGGGCAGGGGAAATACCGGGAGATCAGTTCCTGCTCCAACTGCGGCGACTTCCAGGCCCGGCGCATGAACGCGCGCTTCCGCGCCGGCGCCGCCGCCAGGCCCGCGTTCGTCCACACCCTGAACGGCTCCGGCGTCGCCGTCGGCCGCGCCCTGATCGCGGTGATGGAGAACTATCAGCAGGCCGACGGTTCGATCACCGTGCCCGAGGCGCTGCGCCCCTATATGGGCGGGCTCGGGCGGGTCGGCGGCGCGGCGGGGCCGGTGGGCGTGGGGTCGAGCCGGTAGCCGCCCCCTTCGGTGAGCAGGATGCGGGCGCGCGCCGGGTCGGGCTCGATCTTCTGGCGCAGGCGGTAGACGTGGGTTTCCAGCGTGTGGGTGGTGACGCCGGCGTTGTAGCCCCAGACCTCGTTGAGCAGCACCTGGCGCGAGACCGGCCGGGGGCCGGCGCGGTGGAGGAACTTGAGGATCGCGCACTCCTTCTCGGTCAGCCGGATGCGCCGGTTGCGCACGGGTTCGTGCAGGATCTTGGCCGCCGGGCGGAAGCTGTAGGGGCCGATGGTGAAGACCGCGTCCTCGGAATCCTCGAAGCTGCGGAGCTGGCTGCGCAGCCGGGCCAGCAGCTCGCCGAAACGGAAGGGCTTGGCGATGTAGTCGTTGGCGCCGGCATCGAGGCCGCGCACCACGTCCTGTTCCTCGTTGGCGCCGGTGAGCATCAGCACCGGCACCTTGATCCCGGAGCGGCGCAGCCGGAGGCAGAGCTCGCGCCCGTCCCCGTCGGGCAGGCCGACGTCGAGCAGGATGGCGTCGAAGCGCGCATCGGGGGCGAACAGCAGCGCCTCCGCCTCGGCGCCGCTGGCCGCGGCGACGGGGAAAAACTCGCCGTCGAGGGCGAGTTGCTCGGCCAGCGTGGAACGCAGCGCGCGGTCATCGTCCACGATCAGAATCCGGCGTTCGCCCGCCATGGCTCGATGCTCCCTGACCGCACAAGACCGCTCCTCCCGCGGGCGACTCGCCGGCGGGCCGTGCCATCCTGCCACCCGCTCCCGCCCGCCGGCAAGCAGACCGGATGCGCGGGGGCGGCGAAGCGGCTATAGCTGGCGCAGGCAAGGGGGGAACCATGGCAGAGGCGGCGCTGCTGCCCGAAGGGGCGCTTCTGTTCGAGGGACGGCGGTGGCGGGCGGCGTACGGGCGGGGCGGCATTCGCGCCGACAAGCGCGAGGGCGACGGGGCGACGCCGGTGGGGCTGCTCGCGCTGCGCCGCGTGCTCTACCGCGCCGACCGCATCGCGCCACCCGCCTGCGCGGTGCCGCGCGAGCCGATCGCCCCCGACGACAGCTGGTGCGAGACGCCCGGCCACCCCGACTACAACCGCAGGGTCCGCCTGCCGCACGATACCGCCCGCGAGCCGCTGTGGCGGGCGGATGGGCTGCACGATGTCATCGGCGTGCTGGGCTGGAACGACGATCCGGTGGTCTCCGGCCGCGGCTCCGCCATCCTGCTCCACGTCGCCCGCCCTGCCTATTCACCGACCGCGGGCTGCATCGCGCTCGCCCTGCCCGACCTGCTCGCCCTCCTCGCCGGCGGCCTCGCGGCGATCCGGGTCGATCCGGCCTGATGCCACCCCCCTTCCGAGGAGGCCCCATGAACGAACCCGCGAACTTTCTGAGCATCCTGACCGGCTCCTTCGCCCTCCCGGCGGCGGAAAACCCGACCGTTGCGATGATCGAGGCGGCCTACCGCCATCACGGTCTCGATGCCCGCTACATCAATTGCGAAGTGCCGCCGGATCGGCTCGGCGATGCGGTGCGTGGCGCCCGCGCGATGGGGTGGGTCGGCTTCAACTGCTCGATTCCCCACAAGATCGCCGTCATCCGCCATCTCGATGCGCTGGCCCCCTCCGCCGCGATCATCGGCGCGGTCAATTGTGTCGTCATCCGCGAGGGCCGCCTGATCGGTGAGAACACGGACGGCCAGGGGTTCCTCACCGCGCTCCGGAGCGTGATCGACCCGGCCGGGCGCCGCGTCGTGCTGTTCGGCGCCGGCGGCGCGGCCCGCGCCGTCGCCGTCGAGACCGCCCTCGCCGGCGCGGCATCGCTCACGATCGTCAATCGCGACCCCGATCGGGGCCGGGAACTGAGCGATCTGATCGCCGCGAAAACCCCCGCCCGGGCCGCGTACGCGCCCTGGACGAGCGCCTTCCGGATCCCCGAGGACACCGAAATCGTGGTCAATGCCACCTCCATCGGTCTCTTTCCCGAGGTCGACGCGCGGCTCGATTTCGCCCCGGAAACGCTGCGCCCCGGCATGGTCGTCGCCGACGTTGTCCCCAATCCGCCCCGCACCCGCCTGATGCGCGACGCCGAGGCCCGCGGCTGCACGACGCTCGACGGGCTCGGCATGCTGGTCAATCAAGGCCTGGTCGGGATCAGGCTGTGGACCGGGCTCGCGGCGGACGGACGGGTCCTGCGCGCGAGACTGGAGCAGATCTTCGGAGTCTGAATGCCGCGCCCGCACCGAGCCGGCCGCGCTCACGCCCCGGCCACCCCGAGGCGTTCCACCGCCCGCATCACCCCGCGCAATTCGGCCAGCCCCTTGAGCCGCCCGATCGCCGAATAGCCGGGGTTGGTGCGCTTGGCGAGATCGTCGAGCATCTGGTGGCCATGGTCGGGGCGCATCGGCAGGCTCTCGCCCCGCCCGCGCTCGGCCGCCAGGAGGGCCGCGATCAGCGCCACCATGTCGACATCGCCGTCGAGATGGGCGGCTTCGTGGAAACTCTCCGGGTCGGCCTCGCGGCGGGTCGCGCGGAGATGGACGAAATGGATGCGGCCCGCGAATTCCCTGGCCATCGCCGGCAGATCATTGTCCGCCCGCACCCCGTAGGAGCCGGCGCACAGCGTCAGCCCATTGGCCGGCCCGGGAACCGCCGCGAGCAGGCGCCGCGCATCGGCCGCCGTGCTCACCACCCGCGGCAGGCCGAGCAGCGGGCGGGGCGGATCGTCGGGATGGATGGCGAGCCGCACCCCGGCCTCGGCGGCCGCCGGCACCACCGCGGCCAGGAACTCCGCCAGTGACTGTGCGAGACCGGCCGCCCCCATCCCGTCATAGCGGGCGAGCGCGGCGCGCAGCATGGCGAGCGTGTAGTGCGCATCCGAACCCGGCAGGCCGGCGATGATATTGCGCTCGAGCCGCTCCCGCGCCGCCTCGTCCATCGCGGTGACGCGCGCGCGGGCGGCCTCCGCGCGGGGCTCGCCCCACTCCGCCGCCGCGCCGGGGCGGGCGAGGAGATGGATGTCGAAGGCGGCGAAGTCGGTCGCGTCGAAGCGCAGCGCGCGGGCGCCGGAGGGGAGCGGATAGCCGAGATCGGTCCGCGTCCAGTCGAGCACCGGCATGAAATTGTAGCAGACGGTGCCGATGCCCTCCTCGCCGAGGCGGACCAGCGTCTCCTGCCAGGCTGCGAGATGGGCGCGCCAGGCGCCCGAGCGGGTCTTGAGATCCTCGCTGACGGGGATGCTCTCGACCACCCGCCAGGCCAGCCCGGCGGCCGCGACCTCCTGCTTGCGGCGGCGGATTTCCGCCACCGGCCAGGCCGCGCCGATGGCGACGTGATGGAGGGCGGTGACGACGCCGGTGGCGCCGGCCTGGCGGATGTGGGCGAGCGGGACCGGATCCTCGGGGCCGAACCAGCGCCAGCATTCCTCCATCGTTCCCTCCCGCCGCTGGCGGCCAGGATGAGCGCCGATCCGCGGCGCTGGCAAGCCCGGGTCGAGGTGCGCGCGGGTGGAACTCGGGCGGCGGCCGGTGTATCGCAGGGGGGAGGAAGCGGAGAGGGACAGCTCATGGAGAAGGTCGGGGAGAAGGTCGGGGAGAAGGTCGGGGAGAAGGTCGGGGAGAAGATCGGGGAGAAGATCGGGTTCATCGGGCTCGGGCTGATGGGGGCGCCGATGGCGCTCAACCTGCGCAAGGCCGGCTACCCGCTCTTTCTGCGCGCCCGCCGCACACCCCCCGCCGAACTGCTCGCCGCCGGCGCCATCGCCTGCGGCTCGGCCCGCGAGGCGGCGGAGCGGGCGGACATCGTCATCACCATGGTTCCCGACACGCCGGACGTGGAGGGCGTGCTGTTCGGCCCCGCCGGCGTCGCCGAGGGGCTTTCGCCGGGCAAGCTGGTGGTCGACATGAGCTCGATCTCGCCCATCGCCACCCGGGAGTTCGCCGCCCGGATCAACCTGCTCGGCTGCGACTATCTCGACGCGCCGGTCTCCGGCGGTGACATCGGCGCCAAGGCGGGCACGCTTTCCATCATGGTGGGCGGGCCGGAGGCGGCGTTCGCGCGGATGCAGCCGGTGTTCGCGCGGATGGGCAGGACCATCACCCACGTCGGCGAAAACGGGGTCGGGCAGATCGTGAAGGTCGCCAACCAGATCATGGCCGCGCTCAACATCGAGGCCGCCGCCGAGGCGCTGGTGTTCGCCGCGAAGGCCGGCGCCGACCCGCGCAAGGTGCGCCAGGCGCTGATGGGCGGCTTCGCCAATTCGCGGGCGCTCGAAGTGCACGGCGAGCGGATGATCGAACGGACGTTCGCCCCCGGCTTCCGCATCGCGCTGCATCAGAAGGATCTCGCCATCGCGCTGGCGAGCGCGCGCGCGCTCGGCGTCGCGCTGCCCAATACCGCGACCTGCCAGGAGCTGTTCAGCGCCTGCGTGGCCCAGGGCGGCGGGGACTGGGACAATTCCGCCCTGGTACGGGCGCTGGAGATGCTCGCGAACCACCCGGTCGCGCCCGATCGGGCGGGGTGAGGCGCCATGTCCGCCCTGATGGAAAGACTGGACGCGCTGGCCCGCTTCTCCGACGAGGAGGGCGCGCTGACCCGGCTCTATCTCACCCCCTCCCACCGCGCCGCGGCGGAGGCGGTGCGGGGCTGGATGGAGGAGGCGGGGATGACGGCCGCGATCGACGCCGCGGGGAGCGTGGCCGGCCGCTGGGAGGGGCGCGTGGCGGGGCTGCCGGCGCTGCTGGTGGGCTCGCATATCGACACCGTCCGCGACGCCGGGCGCTACGACGGCAATTTCGGCGTGCTCGCCGCCATCGAGGCGGTGCGGCGGCTGCGCGCGGAGGGGGTGGGGCTGCCCTCCGCGGTCGAGGTGCTGGCGTTCGGCGACGAGGAGGGGGCGCGGTTTCCGGTGACGCTGACCACTTCGCGCGCCATCGCCGGCACGTTCGACCCCGCGACGCTCGCCGCCGTCGATCCGGCCGGGGTGAGCCTGCGCGAGGCGCTGGCCGGCTTCGGCGCCGACCCGCAGGCGATCCCCGCGCTCGCGCGGAGGCGGGAGGCGGTGCTCGGCTATGTCGAACTGCACATCGAGCAGGGGCCGGTGCTGGAGGCGGAAGGCCTGCCGGTGGGGGTGGTGAGCGCGATCGCGGGAGCGGCGCGCTACGCGATCACGCTGCATGGTCACGCCGGGCACGCGGGGACGGTGCCGATGGCGCTGCGCCGCGACGCGCTCGCCGCCGCCGCGGAGATGATGCTCGCGATCGAGCGGATCGCCCGCGCCGGGGGCGAGCTGGTGGCGACCGTCGGGCAGATCGAGGCCAGGCCGGGAGCGGTGAACGTGATCCCCGGGGAGGTGCGCTTCAGCCTCGACCTGCGCAGCCCCTCGGACGCGGCGCGGGAGGCGGCGCGGGCGGCGATCGCGGCCGAGATCGGGGCGATCGCGGCGCGGCGGGCGGTGCATCCTGCGATGGAGCGGACGTACGAGGCGCCGGCCGCGGTCTGCTCGCCGGCGCTGTCCGGCGCGCTCGAGGCGGCGGTGGCGCGGGCCGGGATCCGCCCGCGGCGGCTTCCGTCCGGGGCCGGGCACGACGGGCTGGCGATGGTCGCGCTCTGCCCCATCGCCATGCTGTTCGTGCGCTGCAAGGGCGGGATCAGCCACCACCCGGCCGAGAGCATCACCGCGGCCGACGCCGAGACCGCGGTTGCGATTCTCGGCGATTTCCTCCGCCATTGGTCCCCCGACGAGGTGAGCGACGCACGATGAGCAGCACCGAGGCCACGATCCACGCCTTCCTCGCCGCCGAACGGGCGCATGCGGAGCGGTTCCTCGCCGAGCTGGTGCGCACGCCCTCCGACAATCCGCCCGGGGAATGCCGGCCGCACGCCGAGCGGGCGGCGGGCCTGCTCGAGGAACTCGGCTTCACGGTGGAGCGCCACCCGGTCGCCGAGGCGCGGGTGCGGGCGGCGGGGATGGTGGGGGTCACCAACCTCATCGTCCGCCGCCGCTTCGGCCCCGGGCCGGTGGTGGCGCTCAACGCCCATGGCGACGTGGTGCCGCCGGGCGAGGGCTGGACCGAGGACCCCTATGGTGCCGCGGTGGTGGACGGGTGGATGTACGGGCGGGGCGTCGCGGTCTCCAAGTCCGACTTCGCGACCTACGCCTGGGCGCTGCGGGCGCTGGAGGCGGCCGAACGGGCGGGCGCGCGGATCGGCGGCACGGTGGAGCTGCACTTCACCTACGACGAGGAGACCGGGGGCGAGCTGGGCCCCAGGCTGCTGCTCGAAGAGGGGATCAGCGCCCCCGATCTCGCGATCGGCGCCGGGTTTTCCTATGCGGTGATCGTCGCCCACAACGGCTGCCTGCATCTCGAAGTGGAGGTGACCGGGCGCTCCGCGCACGCGGCGCGCCCGGAGACCGGGATCGACGCGCTGGAGGCCGCGAACGCCATCCTGTCCGCGCTCTACGGCTGGCGCGGCGGGCTGGCCGGGCGGGTTTCGGCGGTGCCGGGGATCGGGGCGGCGCAGATGACGATCGGGCGGATCGAGGGCGGGATCAATACCAACGTGGTCCCCGACCGGGTGCGCCTGCGGCTCGACCGGCGGATGATCCCCGAAGAGAATCCCGAGGCGGCGGAAGCGGAATTGCGCGCGCTGATCGGCGCGGCGGCGCGGGCGCATCCGGCGGCGCGGGTCGAGGTGCGGCGGATCCTGCTCGCGGCGCCGCTGACACCGCTGCCCGGGGCGGAGCGGCTGAGCCGCCCGCTCTGCCGGGCGGCGAGCCGGATCCTGGGCGAGACGGTCACCACCGCGGGGGTGCCGCTCTATACCGACGCGCGCCACTACGCGGCGCGCGGCATTCCGGTGGTGCTGTACGGCGCCGGGCCGCGCAGCATCGAGGAAGCCAACGCGCACCGGGCGGACGAGCGGCTGCCGCTCGCGGATCTGGCGCGGGCGACCGAGGTGGTGGCGCTGGCCCTGCTGGAAGTGCTGGGCGGGCACGCGACCAGCCGCTGAGCGCGGCGCCGCGCGGGCGCACGCCGCCGCGGCCTCGCGGCGAGCCTGCGCAGCCCTGGCGTTCAGGCCGGCCGCGGCGGGCCGCAGGCGCGGAAGGGGACGGCGGGGCGGGGGACTGATTCGGGGGCTGGTTCCGGGACTGGCCCGGGGGCCGCTTCGGGGCGCGGTTCGGGCGGTGGTTCGGGGGCTGCCCCGGCGGGTGGCTGTGGCGGTGATTCCGGGGGTGGCTGGGGGGGGGGTTGGGGGGTGGCGGGCGGGGGCAGGCCGAGC
>DAHWFB010000021.1 GCA_027326105.1 Acetobacteraceae bacterium | reverse complement strand
GACGCACCGCAGCGGACGGCCGCGGCGGGCGATGATCGCATCCAGTTCGCGCGCCACCCGCGCTCCTGACAGCGAGGTGTCTGGCACCAGGCACAGGTTCTCGCGGGTGAAGTCATCGAGCACCGCGAGGACACGGAACCGTCGCCCGTCGGTCATCGCGTCGGAGACGAAGTCCAGCGACCAGCGCTGGTTCGGCCCTTGCGGCAACGCCAGCGGCGTCTATCGCTATTACACCTGCTCGACCAAGGCCCGGCAGGGCAGGACCGGCTGCGAAGGCCGCTCGATCCCGATGGACCGGCTCGATCAACTGGTTACGAAGCATCTGGAAGACCGCCTGCTTCAGCCCGAGCGGCTGGAAACCATCCTCGCCAGCGTGCTTGACCGCCGCCAGGAGCGCGCCGAGCGCCGCCGCGAACACCTTGCCGAGCTTCACAGGCGCATCACTGAGACCGATCAGCGCCTCAACCGCCTCTTCGACGCCATCGAGTCTGGCGTCGCCGATCTCGACGCTCCCGGCCTGAAAGAGCGCATCGCCGGCCTCAAGGCGATTCGCGAACAGGCCAGCGCCGATGCCGAGCGCGCCCAGGCCGCCCTCGACCACGCCGGCAATCAGGCTGTCAGCTCCGATATGGTCAAGACCTTCGCCCGTGCGGCCTGCCAGCGCATCCGACTGCAAAGCGGCGGCTGCCGCCGCGACCACCTGCGCGCGTTGGCCCAGCGCTTCGAGGTCGCGGACAAGGAAGTCCGCATCATGAGAACGAAGTCCGAACTGCTGCGCACACTCGCCGCTTCAGGCGGGAAATCGGTCGCATTTGGAGTTCAGAGTTCTGTTCTGAAATGGCGCGCCCGAAGAGATTCGAACTCCTAACCCCCAGATCCGTAGTCTGGTGCTCTATCCAATTGAGCTACGGGCGCCGCCGGAAGCGCGGTCTAGCCGATGGCGCGGGCGGCGGCAAGCCGTGCCGAGCTGCTCAGGCGGCGACCTTGTCGATTTCACGCAGGATCGCGTCGGCCATCACCTGGGTGCCGACCTTGGCCTTGCCCGGCTGCATGATGTCGGCGGTGCGCAGCCCGCTCGCGAGCACCCGCTCCGCCGCCCGCTCGATCAGCACCGCCGCTTCCGGCAGGCCGAGCGAGAGGCGCAGCATCATCGCCAGCGACAGCATCTCGGCGAGCGGGTTGGCGATCCCCCGCCCGGCGATGTCGGGCGCGCTGCCGTGGATGGGCTCGTAGAGCGCGGCCCGCCTGCCGTCCGCGGCGCTGGCCCCGAGAGTTGCCGAAGGCAGCATGCCGAGGCTGCCGGTGAGCTGGGAGGCCAGATCGGAGAGCAGATCGCCGAACAGATTGGTGGTGACGATGACGTCGAACTGGCGTGGGTCGCGCACCAGCTGCATCGCACAATTGTCGGCATACATGTGGTGCAGCGTGACCTCCGGGTACTGCGGGGCGAGCGCGCTCACCGTCTCCCGCCACAGCAGGCCGCTCTCCATCACGTTGGCCTTCTCGACGCTGGTGAGCCGCCCGGAACGGGCGCGCGCCAGTTCGAAGGCGACGCGGGCCACCCGCTCGATCTCCGCGGTGGTATAGACCTCGGTGTTGACCCCCCGGCGCTGGCCGTCGGCCAGCGTCTCGATCCCCCGCGGCTCGCCGAAATAGATCCCGCCGGTGCTTTCGCGCACGATCATCAGATCGAGCCCGCGCACGATCTCGGGCTTCAGCGTGCTTGCCTCCACCAGCGGGTCGAGCACGCGCGCCGGGCGAAGGTTGGCGAACAGGCCGAGTTCACGGCGCAAGCTGAGGATCGCGATCTCGGGCCGCAGCGCGAAGCCGAGCCTGTCCCACTTTGGCCCGCCGACCGCGCCGAACAGCACCGCGTCCGCCTCCTTCGCGCGGGCGATGGTCTGCGCGGTGATCGGCACGCCGCGTGCGTCGATCGCAGCACCGCCGACCAGATCCTCTTCGAGCTCGAAGCGGGCGAAGCCGCGCCGGTCCAGCCACTCGATCATGCGCAGGCTCTCGCGCATTACCTCGGGACCGATCCCGTCACCGGGGAGGACGAGGATCTTCTTGGCGTCGGCCATGCACGATTCCGTTCGGTTCAGGGTTGCGGGAGCGGCGGCACCGTCACCGCCCCGGAGCGCGCCGCCTCGAAGGCGTCGATCGCGGCTTGGTGTTCGAGAGTCTGGCCGATGTCATCGAGCCCGTTCAGCAGCAGATGCTTGCGGAAAGGATCGACCGCGAAGCCGATCTCCTCGCCGTTCGGACGTACCACGACCTGGCGGGCGAGATCGACGGTGAGCCGCGCATTGGCGCCGAGCCTGGCATCCTCCATCAACGCGTCGCACACCGCACGCGGCAGAGCGATCGGCAGGATGCCGTTCTTGAAGCAGTTGTTGAAGAAGATGTCAGCGAAATCGGGGGCGATGACGCAGCGTATGCCGAAATCGAGCAGCGCCCAGGGTGCGTGTTCGCGCGAGGAGCCGCAGCCGAAATTCTCGTGCGCGATCAATATGCCGGCGTGGCGCCAGGGCTCGCGGTTGAGGACGAAATCGCCCCGCTCGGCGCCCGCTTCGTCATAGCGCAGGGCGGCGAAGAGATGCTTGCCGAGGCCGGTGCGGGCGATGGTCTTGAGGAAGCGGGCGGGGATGATCTTGTCGGTATCGACGTTGGCCATCGGCAGGGGGGCGGCGATGGCGGAAAGCGTGGTGAAGGGCTGCATGGCGTCGCCTCAGGCCAGTTCGCGCACGTCGGCGAGGCGCCCGGCGACCGCGGCGGCGGCGGCCATGGCGGGCGAGAGCAGATGGGTGCGCCCGCCGGGGCCCTGGCGACCCTCGAAATTGCGGTTGGAGGTGGCGGCACAGCGCTGGCCGGGGCGCAGCTTGTCCTCGTTCATGCCAAGGCACATCGAACAGCCGGCTTCGCGCCATTCGAAGCCGGCGGCGCGGAAGATTTCGTCGAGTCCCTCGGCCTCGGCGGCGCGCTTGACCAGGCCCGAGCCCGGCACCACCAGACCGCGCACGCCGGGGGCGATCCGGCGGCCGTCCAGCACGGCGGCGGCGGCGCGCAGATCCTCGATGCGTCCGTTGGTGCAGGAGCCGATGAAGACGACATCGACCGGCGTGCCGGCGAGCTTCTGGCCCGGCGTGAGCGCCATGTAGGCGAGCATGCGCTCCATCTGCGCGCGGCGCGCGGGATCGGGCTCGAGGGCGGGGTCGGGGACGCTGCCGGTGATGGGCACCACCGCCTCGGGGCTGGTGCCCCAGGACACCATGGGGGCGAGGGCGGCGGCGTCCAGCACCACTTCGCGGTCGTAGGCAGCGCCAGGGTCGGAGGGCAGCGTCTGCCAATAGGAGCGCGCGCGGGCGAAATCCTCACCCTTGGGAGCGAAGGGGCGGCCCTCGATCCAGGCGAAGGTTGTCTCATCGGGCGCGACCAGGCCGGCCCGCGCGCCCGCCTCGATCGACATGTTGCACATCGTCATGCGCCCCGCCATGTCGAGCGCGCGCACCGCCGCGCCGGCATATTCGATGACGTGCCCGGTGCCGCCGGCGGTGCCGATGCGCCCGATGACGGCGAGGATCATGTCCTTCGCGGTGACGCCGGGGCCGGGCCGCCCGTCGATGCGCACCAGCATGTTCTTGGCGGGCTTCTGAAGCAGCGTCTGCGTCGCCAGCACATGCTCGACCTCGGAAGTGCCGATGCCGAAGGCGAGCGCGCCGAGCGCGCCATGGGTCGAGGTGTGGGAATCGCCGCAAACGATGGTCATGCCCGGCAGCGACGCGCCGAGTTCGGGGCCGATGATGTGAACGATGCCCTGGCGCGGATCGAGCAGGGGCACGTAGGGCACTCCGAAGTCCGCGACGTTGCGCTCCAGCGTCTCGACCTGGATGCGGCTCTCCGCCTCCGCGATGCCCGAGCGACGGTCCGAGGTGGGGACGTTATGGTCGGCGACCGCGAGCGTCGCCTCCGGCCGGCGCACCCGCCGCCCGGCGGCGCGCAGTCCTTCGAAGGCCTGGGGCGAGGTCACCTCATGGATCAGGTGACGGTCGATATAGAGGATCGCCGTGCCGTCGGGCAGGCGCTCGACGACATGGCTGTCCCAGATCTTGTCGAAGAGGGTACGCGGCGCCGCCATGCGCCCCTCTTACTCGCTCGCCACGCTCTCGGCGGGCGCAAGCGCGAGCGCGGCCGCCGGAGCCGGCGCGACCGCCACGGGCGCCTCGATTACCCGCGCCTTTTCGGCGATGCGGGCGGATTTGCCGCGCCGGCCACGCAGGTAATAGAGCTTCGCGCGGCGGACGTCGCCGCGGCGGAGCACGAGGATCTCGGCGATGGTCGGCGCATGCAGGGGAAACACCCGCTCCACCCCCTCGCCGTAGCTGATCTTGCGGACAGTGAAATTGCTGTTCAGCCCGCTGTTCTTGCGGGCGATGCAGACGCCCTCGAAGGCCTGGGTGCGGGTGCGCTCGCCCTCCACCACACGCACCGAGACCCGCAGCGTGTCACCGGGGGAGAAATCGGGCACCGTGCGGGCGGCGCTCAGGCGGGCGATTTCCGCCGCCTCGTAAGCCTCGATCATGTTCATCGTCATTGTTCCTTCTTTGTCCGGTTCCTTAAGGCCTCGCCGCCGGGCTGGCAACCGCCGCCCCGGCAAGGGCCCCCTGCGCTTTCCACAAATCGGGCCGCCGCTCGCGCGTCACCCGCTCCGCCTCCGCCCGCCGCCAGCGGGCGATGGCACCATGATCGCCTGACAGCAACACCTCGGGCACGTCACGCCCCTGCCAGCGGGCGGGGCGGGTATAGTGCGGATATTCCAGCAATCCTGTAGCGAAGCTCTCTTCCTGTCCGCTCGCCTGCGCGCCCATCACCCCGGGCAGCAGGCGGACGCAGCCGTCGAGCAGGGCGAGCGCTGCGACTTCGCCGCCGGCGAGCACGAAATCCCCGATCGAGATCTCTTCCGCCGCGCGCGCCTCGATCACCCGCTGATCGACGCCTTCGTAGCGGCCGCAGAGCAGCACGACACCCGGCCCGGCGGCGAGTTCGGCGACACGCGCCTGGGTGAGCGGACGGCCGCGGGCGGAGAGATAGACCAGCGGGCGGCCATCGGCCTCGGCCTCGATCGCCGCGTCCGCCACGTCGGCGCGCAGTACCATGCCTGCACCGCCGCCGAAGGGCGCGTCATCGACCTGGCGATGGACGCCGTGTCCATAGGACCGCAGATCGCGCGCGACGAGCGACCAACGCCCGGCGGCGAGCGCGCGGCCGGCGAGCGAATGGCCGAGCGGGCCGGGGAACATCTCGGGGAACAGGGTGAGCACCGAGGCCTGCCAGCTCATGACCGTGTGTCCGCCGCGATTTCCCCTGGAGGGACCACGGTGATCTCCCGCCGCGCGAGGTCTATCCCCGGAACCGCGGCGCGGGTGAAGGGCACGAGCAGGGGCGCCGCGCCGGGGCGCGCGATCTCCAGGCTGGCGCCGGCACCGTAATCATGCACCATCACCACCTCGCCGAGCGCGCCTTGCGGACCCGCGGCGGCGCAGCCGATCAGATCGGATACGTAATATTCCTCCTCGTCCGGCGGCGGCAGGGTGGCGCGGGGCAGATGGAGGGCGCGGTTGGTGAGCGCCTCAGCGGCGGTGCGGGACGCGACCGGCACCTCGCCTTCGGGGCGGAGCTCGACAAGGCGCGCGACGCCCTCGGCTTCCCAAGCGAGGCGATAGCGCCGCCCCCCCGCGTCGGTGAGCGGGCCGAGGCTGGCGAGCGAACCGGGATCCTCGGTGAGCGCGCGCACATGCACCCGCCCCCGCACCCCGTGGGGGCGGCCGATGACCGCGACGCGGATCAGCCGGTCGGCCATCCGCCGACGATCAGCCCGCGGCCTTGGCGGCCCGCTCGGCGGCCTTCTTGCCCGGCGCGGAGCGCAGCGGACGGTTGGGCACGGCGGGCATCGGCGCGAGACCGGCGCGGCCGATGAACCGCGCGACCCGCTCGCTCGCCTGCGCGCCCTGCTTCAGCCAATGGCTGACGCGCTCGGCGTCGAGCTTCACCCGTTCGCTGTGATCGGCCGGTAGCATCGGGTTGTAGAAGCCTAGCTTTTCGAGAAATTTGCCATCCCGCGGGCTGCGGCTGTCGGCCAGTACGATGTGGTAGAAGGGACGCTTCTTGGCTCCCGCACGGGCGAGGCGGATCTTGAGGCTCATCTTGGTCAGGTTCTCCTGGAGAAAGAAGCCGTTACAGGATAGTTCGAAGGGGGAAGGCCAGGGTTCCGCCCGAGACTTCCATTCGCCGATTCGTCTTGGCCGGTCGGCACGGACATGCGCTCAGAACGGGCGACGTCCGCCCGGCAGCAGGGCGCCGATGCCATGACGCATCAGGCCCTTCTGGCCGAGCTTGTTCACCCGCTTCATCATCGTCTGCATCTCGTCGAACTGCTTGAGAAGGCGGTTGACCTCGGGCACCGCGACCCCGGCGCCGAGCGCGATGCGCCGCTTGCGGCTGGCCTTGATGAGATCGGGGTTACGGCGCTCGGCCCGCGTCATCGAGCCAATGATGGCGCCCTGGCGGCGCAGGATGGCGGTGTCGAGATTGGCGCCCTCGAGCTCGCGCTTGATCTTGCCGACCCCGGGCAACATGCCGAGAATGCCGGAAAGCGAGCCCATGCGGGTGATCTGGCGCAGTTGCGCGGCATAGTCCTCGAGGTCGAACTTCCCCTTGGCCATGCGGGCGGCCAGCCGCTCGGCCTCCTGCTGGTCGATGGTTTCCGCCGCCTTCTCGACCAGGCTGACGATATCGCCCATGCCGAGGATGCGCCCGGCCACACGCTCGGGGTGGAACTCCTCGAGCGCGTCGAGCTTTTCGCCCACGCCCGCGAGCTTGATCGGCGCGCCGGTGATCGCGCGCATGGAAAGCGCGGCGCCGCCGCGGGCGTCACCGTCCATGCGGGTGACGACAATGCCGCTGACGCCCACCGCTTCGTTGAAAGCGCGCGCCGTGTTCACTGCGTCCTGCCCGGTCATGGCGTCGACCACGAGCAACGTCTCGGCCGGGTTGGAGAGCGCGCGGATGGTGCGCACCTCGTCCATCAGCGCCTGGTCGATCGAGAGCCGGCCAGCAGTGTCGAGGATGACGATGTCGTAGAGCTCGGCCCGCGCAGCGGAAAGCGCACGGCGCGCGATCGCTTCCGGGCTTTCGCCAGCGACGATGGGCAGGCTCGCCACCCCGGCGCGTTCGGCCAACTGGGCAAGCTGGAGCTGGGCGGCGGGGCGGCTGGTGTCGAGCGACGCGAGCAGCACCTTCTTGCGCGACTTCTCGCGCAGCCGCAGCGCGAGCTTGCCGGCGGTGGTGGTCTTGCCCGAGCCCTGCAGGCCGACCATCAGGATCGCCGCCGGCGCCGGCACCTCGAGCGCGAGCGGCACCGCGCCGGCGCCGCCCAAGGCCTCGATCAGCGCGTCATGGACGATCTTGACCACCTGCTGGCCGGGGGTGACGGAGCGCATCACCTCCTGGCCGACAGCGCGCTCGCGCACGCTCGCGATGAAATCCTTGACCACGGGCAGCGCCACGTCGGCCTCGAGCAGGGCGAGGCGGACCTCGCGCAGCGCCTCGGCGACGTCGGCCTCGGAAAGCGCGCCGCGGCCGCGCAGCCGGTCGAAGATCGCACCCAGCCTTCCCGAGAGGCTATCGAACATACGGTCCTTCCAAAGCACAAAACGCCGCTGCGCGAACCCTCGCGGAGCGGCGTGGCCCCCGCCCGTGCGGGAACCTGCGGCCCTAGGGCCGCTTCCACGTGGCTATGGCGGAGGCACCCGCCCAAGTCAAGCGCCAGCCTTGGCGGATGCGAGCGGTGCGGGAGGCGAGCATTGCGGCACCAACAATGCCGCCGCTGTCGATTGCGCTTGACCGGGCGGTGATCCGGCAGGGAAGGTTAGGAACGCTTCCAGGGAATCCCGATGTCGATCCACGCTGCGATCACGCACCGCACCTCGTATCGCTATGACCGGCCGGTGATGCTCGGCCCGCAGGTGATCCGCCTGCGTCCTGCACCACACGCGCGCACGCCCATCCTGGCCTACACTCTCAAGGTTGCGCCGGAGCCGCATTTTCTCAATTGGCAGCAGGATCCCCAGGGAAACTTCCTGGCGCGCGTCGTATTTCCCGAGCGGGTCACCCGGTTCGAGGTGGTGGTCGATCTCGTCGCCGACATGGCGACCGTCAATCCGTTCGATTTCTTCCTCGAACCCGAAGCCGAGCAGTGGCCCTTCGTCTACGACCCGGTGCTGGAACAGGAACTTGCCCCCTTCCGCCGCCTTGCTCCCGCCGGGCCCGGGCTTGCCGCCCTGCTCGCAGAAATCCCGCGCGGCGAACAACGCACCATCGACATGCTGGTGGCCATCAACCGCATCCTGAGCGAGCGCATCTCCTACATCGTCCGCCTCGAGCCCGGCGTGTGGTCGCCGGAGGAGACGCTCGCCAACCGCCGTGGCTCCTGCCGCGACTCCGCCTGGCTGCTGGTGCATCTGTTGCGCCATCTCGGCTATGCCGCGCGCTTCGTCTCCGGCTATCTGATCCAGCTGGTCGCCGACCAGAAGCCGCTCGAAGGCCCGGCAGGCCCGAGCGCGGACTTCACCGACCTCCACGCCTGGGCCGAGGTCTATCTGCCCGGCGCCGGCTGGATCGGGCTCGACGCCACTTCCGGCCTGCTCGCCGGCGAAGGCCATATTCCGCTCGCCGCCAGCCCCGACCCGATCTCGGCCGCCGCCATCACCGGCCTCGCCGAGAAGGCGGAGGTGGAATTCGAGTTCGCGATGGAGGTCCGCCGCGTCGCCGAGACCCCGCGGGTGACCAGACCGTACACCGAGGCCGCCTGGCAGGACATTCTCGCGCTCGGCGCCCGGCTCGACCGCGCCGTCGCCGCCGCGGACCTGCGCCTGACCATGGGCGGCGAGCCCACCTTCGTCGCCGCCGCCGACCGCGACGCCGCGGAATGGAACACCGACGCGCTCGGCCCCACCAAGCGCGCCTTCGCCGGCCGCCTGATGCGCCGCCTCGCGCCTCTCTGGATGCCGGGCGCGGCCCTGCAGACCACCCAGGGCAAGAACTATCCGGGCGAGCAATTGCCGCGCTGGGCGCTCCATGCCCATGCCCGTGCCGACGGCGAACCGGTCTGGCAGGACGCCTCCCTGCTCGCGTCCGACGATGACGCCGACAGCGCGGACGCCAAGGTGGCGCGGGACTTCGCGCAGCGTCTGGCCGAGCGGCTGCAGGTCGACCCCGCCTTCGTGCTCCCCGCCCATGAGGATGTGCATTACTACCTCTGGCGCGAGAAGATGCTGCCTGCCAACGTGCTGGCCGAGGACGCGAAACTCGCCGACCCTTTGGAGCGCGCCCGCCTTGCGCGCGTGTTCGGCCAGGGGCTCGCCGCCGACGTGGGCAGCGTACTGCCGATCCGCGCCATCGCCGCCGACGGGGAGCGGCGGTGGCAATCCGGCCGATGGTTCTTCCGTCCCGGCGCACTGTTTCTCATCCCCGGCGATTCGCCGATCGGGCTGCGGCTGCCGCTCGACAGCCTGCCCTGGCTCGACCCCGAGCAGGCGGAAGCCGAACCTGCTCCCGATCCCTTCGCTCCGCGCCAACCTCTGCCCTCGCCGCAGGCCTTCCGTCGTGCTGGCGGGCGGGCGATCGAAGGCTTCCGCCCGCTCGCCCAGGACGCTGCTTCGCTCGCGGCCCAGGACCCGGCCGCGGTGGTGCGCACCGCGCTCACCGTGGAGGCGCGTGGTGGCTTGCTCCACGTCTTCCTGCCGCCGCTCTTCACCGCGGAGGACTGGCTCATGCTTGCCGCCGCGGTCGAGGAGACGGCGGCCGAATGTGGACGCAAGCTCGTGCTGGAGGGCTATCTGCCGCCACACGATCCGCGGCTGCGCGACTTCTCCATCACCCCCGATCCCGGCGTGATCGAGGTCAACATCCATCCCGCCACCAGTTTCGCCGAGCAAGTACGCCGCACCGGCGAACTCTACGAGGAGGCCCGCGCGGTCGGGCTGGCGGCAGAGAAATTCATGCTCGACGGGCGCCATGTCGGCACCGGCGGCGGCAATCATGTAGTGATGGGCGGTCCCCGCGCCGAGGACAGCCCGTTTCTCCGCCGCCCCGACCTGTTGAAATCCTTGCTCGGCTTCTGGCAGAACCACCCCTCGCTCTCCTACCTCTTCAGCGGTCTCTTCATCGGCCCGACCAGCCAGCATCCGCGCATCGACGAGGCCCGCCACGACCAGTTGCGCGAGCTCGAAATCGCGCTCGCCCGCATCTCGCCCTTCGCCTCTCCGCCGCCCTGGATGGTCGACCGCATCCTGCGCAACCTCCTGGTGGACGCGACCGGCAACACCCATCGCACCGAGTTCTGCATCGACAAGCTCTACGATCCCGCCAGCGCCTCCGGCCGGCGCGGCCTGGTCGAGTTCCGTGCCTTCGAAATGCCGCCCGACGCGCGCATGGCGGCCGCCCAGATGCTGCTCATGCGCGCCGCCATCGCCGCCTTCTGGCAGTCTCCCTACGAGCGGCGGCTGATCCGCTGGGGCACGCGTCTGCACGACGAGTTCATGCTCCGCCACTATGTCGAGCAGGATTTCCTCGACGCGCTGGAGGAGATCGCCGGGCGCGGCTATGCGCTCGATCCCGCCTGGTTCGACCCGCACTTCACCTTTCGCTTCCCCGAGATCGGCACCATCACCGTGCGAGACATGCACCTGACCCTGCGCTACGCGCTCGAGCCCTGGCACGTGATGGGCGAGGAGGCGGCGCTCGGTGGCACGGTGCGCTTCGTGGACAGTTCGGTCGAGCGGGTGGAAGCGGTGGTGGAGGGCTTCGTGCCGGAGCGTTTTGCGCTTGCCTGCAACGGTGTCGCGGTGCCGCTCAGCCCGACCGCGACGGCGGGGCGGCACGTCGGCGGTGTGCGCTTCAAGGCCTGGGCGCCGCCCTCGGCGCTGCACCCCGACGTCGCGGCCCAGGCACCGCTGACGTTCGATTTCTACGATCGCCGGAACGGGCGCAGCCTGGGCGGGCTCAGCTACCACGTCGCCCACCCCGGCGGGCGCAACTACGAGCGCTTTCCGGTCAATGCCAACGAGGCCGAGGCGCGCCGTCGTGCCCGCTTCTTCCCGACGGGCCACACCCCCGGCCCGATGCCCGCCCCGCGGGGCGAGACTTCCGCCGAACATCCCCGCACCCTCGACCTGCGCCGCTTCGCATGACGCCATCGCCATGAACGAAATCGGAGGGGAGTCCGGCGAGGTCGCCGGCGTCGACGAAATGGTCGATGGCGCCGGGCGGCTGCGGCCGCACTGGCGCACGGTTCTCAACGGTATCGCCCTGCTCGGCGACGGCGGGCTCGCCGAGCGCGCCCGCCGGCTCGACCGCGCCTTCGAGGACGAAGGGGTGGCGGCGATGCTGCCCGGCGGCGTCGCAGACGGGCGGGTGTGGCGCTGCGATCCGGTGCCGCTGCCGCTGGCGGCGGCCGAGTTCGCCGCCCTCGAGGCGGGACTGGCCCAGCGCGCCCGTCTCTTCTCGCTGCTGCTCGCCGACCTCTACGGGCCGCAGAGGCTGCTCGCCGAGGGGGTGCTGCCGCCGCCGGTGGTCTATGCCAACCCGGCCTTCCTGCGTTCCTGCCACCAGCCCGACGGCGGGCCGGCGCCGGTGCTGCATCTCTACGCCGCGGACATGGTGCGCGGTGAGAACGGCGCCTGGCACGTATTGTCGGACCGCACCGCTGGCGCCTCCGGCATCGGCCTCGTGCACGAAAACCGCCAGATCATCGCGCGCGTCATGCCCGAGCTGATGCGCGGCGCGGAGATTCGCCCCCTGCGCCCGTTCTTCGACTTCTGGCAGGACAGTCTCGCCCGCCTCGCGCCGCCCGGCCGCGCCAATCCTGGGGTAGCCCTGCTCACCCCCGGCACCACCGACCCGATGTGGTTCGAGCACATGTTCCTCGCCCGCGAACTCGGCTGCTTCCTGGTCGAGGGCGGCGATCTCACGGTGCGCGGCAGCGCGGTATTCCTCAAGACGCTGAAGGGGCTCGAGCCGGTCGATCTCCTGCTGCGCCGGGTCGGCGGCCGCTATCTCGACCCGCTTGAACAATCGCCCGAGCGGCTGGCGGGGGTCGCCGGGCTGCTCGCCGCCCAGCGCGCGGGCAGCGTGCGCCTGCTCAACCATCCCGGCGCGGACATGCTGGAGGCGCCGGCCTTTGCCGCCCTGCTGCCCCGCCTTTGCGCGCTGCTGCTCGGCGAACCGCTCGCCTTGCCTTCGCTGCCCACCCGCTGGCTCGGCGAGCCCTCGGCGCGGACCGAAGTGCTGGCCGCGCCGACGCGCTGGCGCGTCCGCCCCGCGCTCGACGGGCGGGCGCCGATCACCGTCCCGGGCGAGCTTTCGGAGGCCAAGCGCGCCGCCCTGCTGGCGCGTATCGCCGAGCGGCCGTGGGACTATTGCGCCTCGCCGCCGTTTCCGCCCTCCGTCGCGCCCTGCCTCGGCGCCGGCGGCATGACGCCGAAGCCGATCGTGCTCCGCCTCTTCCTGGTCGGCGACGGCGACGGCTGGCGGGCGGTCCCCGGCGGGCTCGCGCGCGTGGTCGAGCCCGAGGAGCGGCTGAGCGGGCGGCTGCCCCGCCACGGCATGGCCAAGGACGTCTGGGTGCTGGCCGAGGAGGGCGCCGACCTGCTCGGGCCTCCCGCCTCGCCGCTCGCCGCCATGCCGATCCGGCGCAGCGTCGGCGAACTGCCGAGCCGGGTCGCCGACAACATGTATTGGCTCGGCCGCTACGTCGAGCGGCTGGAAAACACCGCCCGCCTGGTGCGTGCCACGCTCGACCGGGTGGTGCGCGGCACCTGGCTGCCGCGCGAGCACGCCGAGCTCAACACGCTGGTCCGCACCCTCGCGCAGGGCCACGTGATCGATGGCGAGGCGGCGGCGAGCGTGCCGGGGCTTTCGCTCACCCTGCTCGCGACCGTCGCGCCCACCGGGGCGATCGGGCGCATCCTCGCCGAGGTCGCCCGCCTCACCGAGCTTTCCCGCGACCGGCTGACCGGGGAGATGTATGCCGCCTTCACCCAGAGCCTGCGCACCGCGCGCGGGGAGACCGGGCGGGTCGATCGCTCGCTCGACCAATTGGCCCATGCGCTGAGCGCGATCCAGCGCTTCGCCACCATCGTCGCCGGGGTCGCCGCGGAGAACATGGTGCGCGGCGGCACCTGGCTCTTTCTCGAACTCGGCCGCCGCCTGGAACGGGCGAGCGCCATTCTCGCCGACGCCGCCGAGGTGCTCGCCGGCCCCGCCGGCCATGTCGAAACCGGGCTCAGGCTGCTGCTCGAACTCTGCGATTCCGCCATTACCTATCGCAGCCGCTATCTCGCCCTGCTGCAACCGGCGCCGGTGCTCGATCTCGTCCTCGCCGACGAGGCCAATCCGCGCGCGCTGGCGTTCCAGCTCGCCGCCATCCGTCGCTTGCTCACCGATATCGGCGGCGGTTCCGAGACCGTATTTTCGGAGGAGGCGACCCTGCTGCTCGCGCGCATCGCCGGCCTGCTCGCCGAGATCGTCGCCGCTCCCGAGCAGGCGGTCGCGGCGGCCGCGCTGCCGGCCGAACTCGCCAACCTCGGCGCCGAGATTGCCTCGCTTTCGGACCGGCTCTCGCGGCGGTATTTCGCGCTGCTGCCGGCGGCGCAGACCATCGGCCTGTTCGAGGAGCAGGACCGGCAGCGGGGTGCAGCATGAACTACCATCTGCGCCACGTAACCACCTATGAATACGCCGAGCCGGTCGATCTCGGCGTCCATCTGCTCCATCTCGCCCCCCGCGATCTGCCCGGGCAGATCGTGGAATCCTCGGAGGTCCGCACCGAGCCCGCGCCGCTGTTCGCCCGCGAGGGGCGCGACCACTTCGGCAACCGGGTGACCTGGCTGTTCCTGCCGGCGCTGCAGACGAGCTTCGCGGTGACCAGCGAGGCCCGCGTCGCGGTCGGGTTTCCCGCCCCGCCCGCACCCGAGGTGACGGCCCCGTGGGAGCGCGTGGCGGGCTGGGCGCTGGCGGGGAGCGAAGGCGCCTGGCGGGCCGCGGAGTTCGTATTCGACAGCCCCTATGCGCCGGCCGATCCGGCGACGCGGGCGTATACCGCGGCCTCGTTTCCGCCCGGGCGGCCGATCCTCGCCGGGCTGCTCGATCTGCTCGCCCGCATGGCGGTGGATTTCACTTTCCGCCCCGGCGTCACCACCATCTCCACCCGGCCGCCCACCGTGCTCGCCCAGCGTGCCGGCGTGTGCCAGGATTTCAGCCATCTGATGATCGCCGGGTTGCGTGGGCTCGGCCTGCCGGCGCGCTACGTCTCGGGCTACATCCGCACCCGGCCCAGGCCAGGCGAGAAGCGCCGCCGCGGTGCCGACCAGTCCCACGCCTGGGTGGGCTGCTGGCTTGGCCCGGAGGCCGGCTGGGTCGATCTCGACCCCACCAACAATCTGGTGGTGCGTGACGAGCACGTGGTGATCGGCTGGGGGCGGGATTATGGCGACGTCAGCCCGGTGCGCGGGGTGATCATGGGCGGCGGTAGCCACGGGCTCGCGGTGAGCGTTGATCTCGAAGCGGCCTAGCCGTCCGATGCCGCCGCCCGCTTCCGGGCGTCGGCGCGATCGGTCCATCGGATCAAGCCCGTACTCCGGTGCCTCCTGAACCATCCGATCGGGTCCGTGCCGGCGCGCGCCCGCGGCAGATTCCTGTTGCAACGGCGGGAATCTGCTGCCCCAATGGCGCTAGGCGGAAAAGGCAACCTCAGGGGCGAGGCAACCGTGGACCTGCACAATCCCGATCCGTTCGCTGCCTACGATCCCGGGCGGTTTTTCTGTGAGCTCGGGGCCGGGCGCGCCGGCGACCAGGGCGCCGGCGCCATCCTGCGCCAGCGCATCGCCGAGATCGGTCTGGCCGGGTTGCGCGCGCGGGCCCGCGCGGCGGAGCGCGACCTCATCGACCTCGGCATCACCTTCACGGTCTATTCCGACGCCACCGCGATCGACCGCATCCTGCCGTTCGACTGCATCCCGCGCATCATCACCGCGGCGGAATGGGCCCATCTCGAAGCCGGGGTGCGCCAGCGGGTCGCCGCGCTCAACGCCTTCCTCGACGACATCTACCACCGGCGCCGCATCATCGAGGAGGGCGTGGTGCCCGCCGACCTCGTGCTCGGCAACCCCAACTACCGGCCGGAGATGGAGGATTTCCCGGTCCGCTTCGGGACCTACGTCCATATCTGCGGCATCGACCTGGTGCGCGACGAGGAAGGCACGTTCCGCGTGCTCGAGGACAATGCCCGCACCCCCTCGGGCGTCTCCTACGTGGTGGAGAACCGCCATCTCATGCTGCGCGCCTTCCCCGACCTGATGGAGGGCATGCGGCTGCGCCCGGTGGACGATTACGGCATGCGGCTGCGCGCGGCGATGGTGGAGATCGCCCCCGCCGGCGTGGACGACCCCCGCGTCGTGCTGCTCTCCCCGGGCATCTACAACTCGGCCTATTTCGAGCATGTGTTTCTCGCCCGCGAGATGGGGGTGCCGCTGGTCGAGGGCGCGGATCTGGTGGTCGAGAACGAGCGCGTCTTCATGCGCACCACTGCCGGGCTGCGCCCGGTGCACACCATCTACCGCCGTATCGGCGATGATTTTCTCGACCCCGAGGTCTTCCGCCCCGACACTATGCTCGGCGTGCCCGGGCTCATCGGCGCCTGGCGACGGGGCAATGTGGCGCTGGCCAACGCGGTCGGCACCGGGGTCGCGGACGACAAGGCGATCTACGCCTACATGCCGCGCATCATCCGCTTCTATCTCGACGAGGAGGCGATCCTGCCCAATGTTGAGACCCACATCTGCCGCGAGCGCGACGGGCTCGCCTACACGCTCGACCATCTCGCCCAACTCGTCATCAAGCCGGTCGGCGAATCCGGCGGCTACGGCATCACCATCGGTCCGCGGGCGAGTGCGGCCGAACTCGAGCAGGCGCGCGCGGCACTGCTCGCCGACCCCGCGAACTGGATCAGCCAGCCGGTGATCGGGCTTTCCGTCGGCCCGACGCTGACCGAGGAGGGTCTGCGCCCGCGTCATCTCGACCTCCGCCCGTTCGCCGTCACCGGGCGGGAGAGCTGGGTGCTGCCGGGGGGTCTGTCGCGCGTCGCGCTCAAGGAGGGCAGCCTGATCGTCAATTCCTCCCAGGGCGGCGGCTCCAAGGATACCTGGGTGCTGGCTGGAGAAACGCCATGACCCCCCAGCCGCTGCTCGCCCGCTACGCCGAGGGGCTGTTCTGGATGGCGCGCTACCTCGAGCGGGTCGAGAATCTCGCCCGCCTGATCGACGTCACCCAGAGCTTCGAGAGCGCGGGGCGCGAGGCCGAGGCCTGGTATGCGCTGGTGCGCATCAACGCCGACGAGGAGGATTTCGCCCGCCGCGGGGGCGCCGCGACACCCGAGGCGGTGAAGCGCTTCTACCTGCTCGACGCCGACAACCCGACCTCGATCCCCGGCTCGATGGAGGCGGCGCGCACCAACGCGCGCACCTTGCGCCCGCTGATCAGCACCGAGATGTGGAAGGGCCTCAACCAGTTCCATCGCGCGGTCATGGCGATCGCGCCGGCCGATCTCGAGGGAGACTCCCTTTCCCGCCTGTGCGCGCGGCTCAAGGAAGGGATCCAGGCCCACACCGGCATCACCGAAGGCACGCTGTTCCGCGACCAGGGCTGGCACTTCTACGCGCTCGGCCGGCTGATCGAGCGCGCCGACCAGACCACCCGGCTGCTCGACATCAAATACCATCTGCTGGTCCCCGCCGGCCATGAAGAACGGCGGCTCGCCGAATTGACCCAGTGGGGCGGGGTGCTGCGCGCGGCGGCGGGCTATCACGCCTTCCGCCGGGTTTCGGGGGCGAGTTTCGGCGCCGCCGACGTGGTCGGCTTCCTGCTCGCCGACGGCTCCTTTCCGCGCAGCGTGCTGCTCTCGCTCGAGGAGATCGACCGCCACCTGACGCTGCTGCGCACCCGCTACGGCCTGCGCGGCATCGCCCGCGCGCTGGAACGGGCCGAAGAGATGCGCGCGGCGCTGGAGGCGCGCACCGCCGAGCGCATCATCGCCGAGGGGCTGCATGAATTCCTCGACGGGCTGCAGCGCGACCTGATCCAGCTCGCCGCCGAGATCGGCACCGCCTTCTTCCGCGACTGGCGCCCGCTGGCCGCGGCGTAATCCCGGTTTCCAAGGCGGGCCGGCCCGTGTAATCCAGCGCCCATGCTGGACAAGACCTATTCGCCCGAGGCGATCGAGACGCGCATCTACGAGGGCTGGGAAGCGGGCGGCGCATTCGCCGCGCATCCCCACTCCCACGCCGCCCCCTTCACCATCATGATCCCGCCGCCCAACGTCACCGGCAGCCTGCACATGGGCCACGCGCTGACCTTCACGCTGCAGGACGCGCTGGTCCGCTACCGCCGCATGCAGGGGCGCGACGTGCTCTGGCAGCCGGGCACCGACCATGCCGGCATCGCCACCCAGATGGTGGTCGAGCGGCTGCTCGCCTCGGAGGGCAAGGACCGCAAGGAGATGGGGCGGGAGGCATTCCTTGCCCGCGTCTGGCAGTGGAAGGCGGAATCGGGCGGGGCGATCACCCGCCAGTTGCGCCGCCTCGGCGCCTCGCTCGACTGGGAGCGCGAGCGCTTCACCATGGACGAGGGGCTCTCGCGCGCGGTGCGCGAGGTGTTCGTGCGGCTGCACCAGGAAAAGCTCATCTACCGCGACCGCCCGCTGGTGAACTGGGACCCGCGCCTGCAGACCGCGATTTCCGACCTCGAAGTGGAATCGCGCGAGGTCAAGGGCGAACTGGTGCATATCCGCTACCCGGTGGCGGGAGCGCCGGGGCGGTTTCTCACCGTCGCGACGACGCGGCCGGAGACCATGCTCGGCGACGTCGCGGTCGCGGTCCACCCCGAGGACGGGAGGTATCGGGATCTCGTCGGGCGGCAGCTGGTCCTGCCGCTGGTCGGGCGACTGATCCCGGTGGTCGCCGACGAAGCCAGCGAGCCGGACAAGGGCACCGGCGCGGTCAAGATCACCCCGGCGCATGATTTCAACGATTTCGCGGTCGGCCAGCGCCACCAGCTCGCGATGCCTTCGGTGATCGACCGCGCGGGGCGCATCACGCTGGCCGAGATCGCCGAGGCGCTGCGCGCCGAGCCCGCCATCGCCGAGCCCGGCTTCGTGCAGAGCCTCGCCGGGCAGGACCGTTTTGCCGCCCGCGCCGCGATCAAGTCCGAACTCGCCCGGCTCGGGCTGATCGAGAAGATCGAGCCCCACACCCACCAGGTCCCGCACGGGGACCGTTCCGGCGTGCCGATCGAGCCGCTGTTGACGAAGCAGTGGTTCTGCGATGCGAGGACGCTCGCCGCGCCCGCGATCGCCGCGGCGGAGAAGGGCGAGACGGCGTTCATGCCGCGCCAGTGGGAGAACACGTTCTTCGCCTGGATGCGCGACATCGAGCCCTGGTGCATCTCCCGCCAGCTCTGGTGGGGCCACCGCATTCCGGCCTGGTATGCGCCGGACGGGCAGGTGTTCGTCGCCCGCGACGCGGCGGAGGCGCAGGCCCATGCGCATCGCTTCTACGGCCACGAGGTCGCGCTGACCCAGGACGAAGACGTGCTGGATACCTGGTTCAGCTCCGCCCTGTGGCCATTCTCCACCCTGGGATGGCCGGAGAAGAAGCCGGAGGTGGGGCGCTACTACCCCGGCGACGTGCTGGTCACCGGCTTCGACATCATCTTCTTCTGGGTTGCGCGGATGATGATGATGGGGCTGCACTTCATGGGCGAGGTGCCGTTCCGCACCGTGCATATCCATGGCCTGGTGCGCGACGAGCGCGGGCAGAAGATGTCCAAGTCCAAGGGCAACGTGGTCGATCCGCTGGCGATCGTGGACCGCTACGGCGCGGACGCGCTGCGCTTCACCGTGTGCGCGCTGGCCGGGCCGGGGCGAGACGTGAAGTTCGGCACCGCCCGCGTCGAGGGCTACCGCGCCTTCGCCACCAAGCTCTGGAACGCGGCCCGCTTTTGCGAAATGAATGGCGCGTTTCCCGACGCGGGCTTCGAGCCGGCGAGCGCGGCGACGCCGCTCTGCCGCTGGTTGCTCGATGAGGCCAACCGGGCGATCGGCGAGGCGACGGCGGCGCTCGATGCCTTCCGCTTCGACGAATATGCGGGCGCCTGCTACCGGTTTGTGTGGAACGTGTTCTGCGACTGGTTTCTCGAACTCGCCAAGCCGGCGCTCGCCGGCGATACGGCGGAGGCGCGGGAGACGCGGGCGGTCGCGGCCCATGTGCTCGGGCTCGCGCTGCGGCTGCTCCACCCCGCCATCCCGTTCGTGACCGAGGAACTCTGGGACCGGCTCGGCTACGGCGCGCCTTGTTCGTTGATCCGCGCGCCGTGGCCGCAAGCGGTTCCGGTCGCCGATCCGGCCGCAGCGCGCAAGGAGATCGATTGGGTGGTGCGGCTGATCTCGGCGCTGCGCGCGGTGCGTTCGGAGATGAACGTCGCCCCTTCGCGCACCACGCCGATCCTGTTCAAGGATGCCTCCCGGGCGAGCCTGGCGCGTGCCGCGCGCTGGGCGGAGGCGATCGGGCGGCTCGGCCGTGTCTCGGAGAGCCGTGCGCTGGACGGGGTGGTGCCACAGGGGGTCGCGCAGTTGGTGCTCGACGAGGCGACGGTGATCCTTCCGCTCGCCGAGGTGATCGATGTCGCCGCCGAACGCGCCCGGCTCTCCCGCGAACGCTCGCGCGCCGCGGACGAGGCGGAAAAAATCACTCGCAAGCTGGCGAACGCCGATTTCGTCGCCCGTGCCCCGGAGGCGGTGGTGGCGGAGAACCACGAGCGGCTGCAAGTGGCGCAGTCCGAGGTGGCGCGGCTGGAAGCAGCGTTGGCGCGCCTCTCCTGAAGAGACGCAACGGGGGCCGGCCGATCGGGCCGAAGGCCGCCGTGTTCGGCTACCCGGGCGCCCGCGGGAGCCACGGGTTGGGGAAGGCTCCGCGTGTCATACCAACGGTCCCAATTCTTGACTCGCCGGGCGTGCGGCAGGGCCGTTGGTATGGATTTGATCTGGCGCGTGGCCGCCCCTTCGCTGCAATGCTGCGATCCCCACGCGCGATACCGGTCGGCCAAAGCGGCCGCCGGTATCAAATCGCTTCGAACCCTGACCTCCATTTTGGCGTGCGCCCCTTGGGGTGTTCAGAGCCGTACCAGCAGCCAGCGGCACTGACCCGTTGGCTGCCGGGAGGGCCGGTAGCCGGAGCACGTCCACGGCACCCCGACGACCGCCCTGGGAGGCATTGAAAACTGGGGCTTGCTCTCGCCCCGGTCGAGCATGATGGATGCCGCCAGCCGAGGTTCAGGCTGCCATCAGGTGGGTTCCGATGTGGGCGAGCAGCGCAGACGCGTGGCTCTCTGCCCAGAAGGGCAAGACGGCGCCACCGCGCGTAATCTCGCTCGTGCCGGCGCCCGGGGCGGACCCGCCGCCGGCGGACGCTGCGCCATGGAACAGGGTGGAGAACAGCGCCGTCCAGTCCGGCGTGCCGCCCGAACCGCCGCTCGCCGCCGCGAAGTGCGGCGCGGTCGGCGTGCCCAGGTTCTTGGCCGTGATCGGCGCCGGGGCGGTGGCGGTGGAGCCGGCCAGCGGGTCGGTGATGTCGTAGCCGCCGTTGGGATCGACCGCGAGGGTGAAGGTTTTGCCGGTGTAGTTGCCCTTGAAGTCGAGCGTGAGCACCTGGTTCGCACCGTTCAGCACCTCGACCGTGGTGAGGCTGGTGCTGACTACGGTGACTTTCAGCGCGGTTGCGGAGGTGTTCAGGAGCCGCACCGTATCGCCGATGGTGAAGCCAGAGATCGCGGCGGCGAAGGCGGAGGACGGTGCATTGAGCGTGAGTTCACCGGTGGTGGCGGTGAACAGCACCGATTCCGAGCTGTTGGCTCCGGCGTTGAAGAATGCCACGCCGTTGGCGCCGATCTTGACCGTGCCGGTGTGGCCGGCGCCGGAGGAGAGCACGGTCTCGAACGTCACCTGCCCGCCCTGGGCGAGGATGCTGCCGTTGTTGACGACCGTGTTGAACGAGAGCGTGCCGCTCAGGGCTTCGACCACGTTGTTGTTGGTGAAAGGAGCGGCGATGACGCTGGTTCCGATGCCGCCCGCCTTCTCGAACAAGCCGCCGTTGACCACGGTGCTGAGGCCGCCGACGTTGATGCTGCTGTCGTTGGTGATGGTGTAGGTGGATTTCAGGTTGATCTGCAGCGTCGCCTTGTCGGTTCCGAGCACGCCGACCGAGAGGGTTCCGTCCTGGGCGATGGTCTTGGTATCGATAAGCTTCGCCGAGCCGGTCAGCGCCAGCCCGTTGACATCGGTCGCACCGCTCGCCTCGTAGGCGCCGGCGCCGCTCACCGTGCCGTTGAGCACATCGTTCGTGCCGGAGGCGACGAAGAACTTGCTGCTACCGGTATTCAGCGTCGCCCCCGCGCCGAGGGTGAAGGCGCCGGCGTAGGAGAGGCCGCCGGCCATCGTCACCACCGTTCCGGCATCAAAGATGCCTAGAGTGGCGACGCTGAGGGTGGTTGCCTTGGTCCCGAGCGTATAATTGGCGCCGCCGCGCAGATCGAGGGTGCCGGCACCCGAGAGCGTGCCGGAGAAGCTGCCGCCGGCCTGGAAGGACAGCGTGCCGGAGACCGCATCGACCGTGCCGGTGCTGGTGGTGTTGGCGTAAATGGCGCTGGTGCCCGTGTTGGAGTTCACTTCCAGCGTGCCGGCGTTGGTGATGGAATCCGTGCCGGCGGAAGCGTTGATGTTGGAGGCGGTGGTGATGTCGTAGGTGGCGCCCGCGTCGATCTTCAGGGCGGCGGTGTCGGTGCCGGAATTGCCGAGGGAGAGGGTGGCGCCCTGGGTCATGGTGCCGGCGACCTCGAGCACGGCGTTGCCCTCGACGGTGAGGAAGTTGGCGGTGTCGGCGCCGGTGGCGCCGCTCGCGATCACCACGCTGCCCGGCCCGTTGATGTAGGCGCCGGCGGCCTGGAAGCTGCCGGTGAAGGTCAGTGTATTGCCACCCAGCGAGAGGGTGGGTGAGCCGGCGGTGTTGCCGAGGAGGAAACTGCCGGCGTAGCTGAGGTTCTCGCCGAGAACCGTGGTGGTGGTGTCGCGCAATGCCCAGGTCGCCACCGTCACGGTGGCGCCGGTGGCGAGCGTGTAGGTGCCGCCCGAGGCGAAGCCGATCACGCCCGAGCCGGTGAGCGCGCCGGAGAAGGTGCCGCCGTTGTTCTCGAAATAGAGGATGCCGCCCGTATCGCTCACCGTTCCGGTGCTGGTGATGGCGGCAGAGACGACGCTGGTTCCACTCGCCGCCGTCGCCTCGAAGGTGCCGGCGTTGGTGATCCCGACGCCGCTTTGCCCCTCGGTGACGGTGGAAGCGGTGGTGATGTCGTAGGTGGCGCCACCGTCGATCTTGAGCAAGGCGGTATCGGCACCGGACGAGCCGATACTGAGGGAGCCATTCTGATCCGCAGTGCCGGTGATTTCCAAGACCGCGCCGCCCGCGATGGTCAAACCGTTCACCGTGGTGGCGCCGTTCGCGAGAACTGTGCCGGGACCGGCGATGCTGGTGGCAAATCCGGACCCTTGACCGAAGGTGGCCGCACCGGTCAGCGTCAACGTGTTGCCGCCGAGCTGCAATGTGCTGCTGCTTCCGTCTCCGCCGGTCTGCAGATAGTTGTTGGCATAGGTGAGGTTGCCGCCGAGCATCGCGGTGGCCCCGTCGGTCACCTGGAGGTTGGCGACGGTGATGTTCACTCCGGCGGCAAGCGTGAAGATGCCGATGTCGTCGAGATTGATCGCCCCTGCCCCAGTGAGGTTGCCGGCAAGGCTCGCTCCGTTTTGTAAGGTTAATACTCCGGAATCCGATTCGAGCGTGCCGGCCGTGCCGAGCGCCGCATACCCCGAGACACTGAACCCGGTCGCGGAATCGAACGTGCCACCCGACACGCTGAGGGTGGTGTTCGCATTGCCGCTGGTGGAATAGACCCCGCCGATGTTTCCGTTGGTGCCGGTGAGGACGGTCAGGATTCCGCCAGTGATGTCGAGCGTCGTGCCACTGTCGGTCGAAAGACCGTTGACCGTGTCTGTTCCGTTGTAGGTAACGGTAAGCGGCGTGCTCCCTGACGTGATGACCGCGTTGCTGAGCGCATTGGGTACGCCCGCGCTCCAGTCGCCCGCGGTGAACCAACTTCCTCCGTTCGTATTGGTCCAAGTATCCGTCGAAATCGACATGGACGTCCTCTCCCCCCGGCGGCGCCAGCTTGCCGCATGGCAATGACATGAGAGCGGCGTCAGGACGGCACGGCGCCCATCTGTCAGTCTATCAGATGGATACCTTCAAAGCGATCAAGAGTTCAAGGTGCAATCCGAACACGAGGCATGAAAACATTGTAATTTTGCAATCTAAGCGCGTTATTTTACTTAAATATTCTAGCATAAATTGCGGTGAATGCTTAGGACGCGCAAGCAGCGTCTGGACACGGTCCTGGGCACGTCGCCCTTTGCCCCGGGACTACGGTGCGCGTTCGCGCTCGATTCGAACGGATCTTTGTGCGGATTACGGGGGCGGCCCGCGACCGGCCTCAGCCCAGCTTCGCGACCGCCTGCCGCACCCAATCAAGCCTCGCCGCCGGGATCAGCCCGAAATTGTAGAAATTGATCCCCTCCGCCCCGCCGGCCATCGCCGCCTGCGCCCGCGCCGCGAGCGCCACCGCGTCCGCGATCTCCGGGTAGAAGACGCGCAATCCCGCGCCCAGGAAGCGAGCGGGCCCGATCACGGCTCGCGCCGCGGCGACCGCCCGCCCCGCCGTCTCCGCGCTGCGGTCATAGACGCAGAGCAGAATGCCGTCCGCCGCCTCGGCCAGCGCCGGCAGATCGGCGCCCAGCAGCCAGCCCTCGCCGCCTTCGATGATGTAGAGCAGGCTGTGTGGGTCGGCCTCGGCGCGGATCTCGGAAACCAGGCTCGTCACCGGCTCGAAGCGCCATAGCACATAGTCCATCAGCGCCGGCCAGGCGGCGAAGGCGGTGGGGCCACGGGCGCGGAAATCCGGCCAGCGCGGCTCCGGCACCGGCCGTGCCAACGCGGCCAGAAGCAGCGTCCGCGCCACCCGCCCCGCCGCCCGCCCATCCACCCCCGCGCGCGCGGCGCGGGTCAGACAGGCGGGGCAGAAGCAGAGCGACAGCAGGAAATCGTCTTCCGCGGTGAGCCCCACCCCATCCTTCTCATGATGATACCCGTGCGCCCAGCCCATGAAACCGGGGGTTTCCAGCTCCACCGATTGGGGCCGGTAGCGGCGGGTGAGGTCCGCCACCAAGGTGCGTGCATAGGCGCGCACCTCCTCGTTGCTGGGGCAGAGCGAGTAGGGCAGGGCGTCGCCGAAGACGTTGCGCACCGCGGCCTCCGGGTGCGCGAGGCCGAGGCGCATGTTGTGCAGCGCGACCGTCCAGCAGGCGAGCGCGATCCCCCTGGCCGCCGCCGCCGCCCCGGTCTCGGCCAGCACGTCCCCGCGCTCCTCGACCAGCGCCGCGATCTTGGGGCGCAGCGCCCGGCCCTCCCACAGCCTCGGGTCGGGACGGAAATAGATGGTGCCGTCCTCGGGGAACCAGCAGCGGCCTTCCGGCCCGCGCGGCTGCAGGAAGCGCCCGGCGTGATAGGCCGTGGCGAGGCTCACCGTGGTCAGCCCGGCCCGCCCGCCGATCTCCGCGAGCACGGTCTCGGCGCCGAGGGCGCGCACATCCCACGGGTAGGCCCACATCGAAAGCCGTGGCGGGCGTTCAGCCAAGCTCGGCCACCGCCTCGATTTCGACGGTGATGTTGCGCGGCAGGCTGCCCATGCCCACCGCCGAGCGGGCATGCCGCCCGGCTTCGCCGAACACTTCGACGAAGAGGTCCGAGGCGCCGTTGATCACCTCCGGGTGCTCGCCGAAGCCGGGCGCGGCATTGACCATGCCGAACAGCTTGACGATGCGGACTACGCGGTCGAGATCGCCGTCGGCCGCCTGCGCCAGCACCGCGATCAGCGCCAGCCCGACCAGGCGGGCGTGTCCGTAGGCCTCGGCCACACTCACCTCCCGCCCCACCTGCCCGCTCGCGAAGCTGCCATCCGCCCGCCGTGGCCCCTGGCCGGCGAGAAACACCAGCGCTCCGCTGCGCACGTACGGAACATAGGTCCCCGCCGGCCGGGGCACCGGCGGCAGGGTGATGCCGAGTTCGGCCAGCCGCGCGGCAATGCGTCCGCTCATTGCATCCTCCCGCGCGCCGCGACCGCATAGGCCATCTCGATCCTCCCAGCGCGTGCACCATGGACCAGATCGAACAGGTTCGAGACCACGCAGGCGTGGTTGGGGATGATGCGCACCCGCTCGCCTACCTCCGGCCCGGCCGCACCCGCTGGGATGCGCACGTGCCCGTGCTCCTCCGAGAGCGCATGGATCGTCCATTCCGGATGCTCCACGATCAGCCCGTGGCCGTCGAGGCCGAGCAGGTCCGAACTCAGCGCCTTGGAGCCGGCATCGAGGATGCAGCGGTCCGGCGCCGGGCGCGAGACCACGGTCGCCAGCACCGACAGCGCGCAATCCTCGAGACCGCAATAGCCGCGCGCGAGCAGTGAACGGTCGGCGTAGATGTAGGTGCCCGGCCGGTGTTCGGTCGCGACCGCGACCTCGTGCGCGCGGTAGAGGTCGGGCGTGCCGCCGGTGCTCACCACCTCGGGCTCGAGCCCCCGTCGCGCGCAGCAAGCCACCGCCTCGTCGAGCCAGGCCGCCGTCGCCGCCACGCCCCCGTGCGCCGGATAGGTCATCAGCCCGGCGAAGGAGAGGCCGGGCAGACGCGCGATCGTCTCCGCCAGCGCCGCCGCCGCCTGCGGTTCGGCAACGCCACAGCGGTGCGCGCCGGTGTCGCACTCCACCAGCACGGGAAGCCTTCGCCCCGCGGCCGCGAACAGCGCCGAAAGCCCCTCCGCCACCGCGCCACTGTCGGCCACCACCGAGAGGGTGCAGCGTCGCGCGAGCGCCCGCAGCCGTTCCCCTTTGGCCGCGCCGAGCAGGTTGAAGCTGATCAGGATGTCCTCGAGCCCCGCCTCCGCCATCACCTCCGCCTCGCCGAGCTTCTGGCAGGTGATCCCGTGCGCCCCGAGCGCGATCTGCCGCTGCGCCAGGCTGGGGATCTTGTGCGTCTTGATGTGCGGGCGCAGCGCCAGCCGGTGGGCGTTCGCGTATTGCTGTGCCCGGGCCAGGTTGGCTTCCATGCGGTCGAGGTCGATCACCACCGCCGGCGTGTCGAGATCGTCGATCCGCATGGCTCAGGCGATCAGCAGGGTGAGCGCGAAGGCCCAGGCAGCCGCGACGCCGCCCAGCGCCATGGCGGCGAAGGCGAGCGAATTGCGCCGGGTGATCGCCGAGGCCGAGGCCAGCACCAGCGCGATCTGCAAACCCGCTGCGGCAAGCTCGAAGAGATGCATCCGGTGCGTCGCGTGGTCGCGCTCCTTTTCCTGCCGTTGTGCCAGCGCCAGCAACTGCTCCTTGCCGGTGCCCTTCTTGGGATCGGATTCGATTTTCGCCGACCGCGCCCGCAGCGCCGCGGTCTCCTTCGCGGTCGCCGGTGTCGGCGGCAGGGCGGCGATGACGGCGAGCGTGCCGTCCACCACCGCGCCTTTCATCGAGCGCGCCTGGTACCAG
>DAHWFB010000111.1 GCA_027326105.1 Acetobacteraceae bacterium | reverse complement strand
CCCCGAACCGCCGGGATTCACCCCATGACCCCGCGCCCGCTCGCCGCCGCCGCGCTCGCCGCCCCGCACGGGTTCTTCACCCGCGAAGGCGGGGTCTCGCGCGGCCCCTACGCCAGCCTCAATTGTTCGCTCTCCGGGGCGGACGATCCGGCGGCGGTGGCGGAAAACCGCGCCCGGGCGGCGGGCGCGCTGGCGCTGGCCCCGGAGGCGCTGGTCGGGCTCACCCAGGTCCATGGCATCGCGGTCGTCACCGTGCGGGCGCCGTGGCCGGCGGGCGCCGGGCCGGCGGCGGACGCGATGGTGACCGATCGGCCGGGGATCGGCCTCGGCATCGTCACCGCCGATTGCGCGCCGGTGCTGTTCGCCGATCTCGCCGCCGGGGTGGTGGGGGCCGCGCACGCCGGCTGGCGCGGCGCGGTCGGCGGCGTGCTGGAGGCGACACTGGCCGCGATGGAGGCGCTCGGCGCGACCCGCGCCGGGATCGCCGCCGCCGTCGGCCCCTGCATCGGGGCCGATTCCTACGAGGTCGGGCCGGAGGTGCACGAAGCGGTCGTCGCCGCCACCCCGGCGCTCGCGCGCTTCCTCAACCCCGGCCGGAGCGGGCGCTGGCAGTTCGACCTCGGCTTCTACTGCGCCGCCCGCCTGGCGGCGGCGGGGGTACGGCGGGTCGCGGTGCTGCCCGCCGATACCGCCGCCCTCGAGACCCGCTTCTTCAGCCACCGCCGCCGCACGCTGGCCGGCGGCGGGCCGATCGGGCATCAACTTTCCGTGGTCCGGCTGCCGTGAACGCGCGGCGCGCCCTGCCCGCGCTGCTGGTGGTGGCGGGGCTCGCCGGGTGCGGCAGGCTGCCCCGGCCGTTCGAGGGCCATGTCGGCGCCGTCGGGCGCAAGCTGGAACGCCCGCCGCCGGCCCGGCTCGCGGTGCCGCCGCTGCCCGACAGTTCCGGCCTTTCGCCCGCCGCCGAGGCGGCGTTTTCGGCCGCGCTCGCCAAGGCCCTGGTCGGCACCGGGGTCCCCGCGGTGGCCGCGGCGCCGGCGCGCGGCGACTGGCGGCTCGATTTCACCCCCCATTGGGGCGACGCCCACCTCATTCCCCACTTCACCGTGGTCGATCCCGCCGGCAAGCCGCAGGGGGGGATCGACGGCCCGGCGATTTCCGCCGCCGCCTGGACCGGAGCGGAGCCGGGCGCGTTCGCAGCCGAGGCGGCGGCGACCGCGCCCGCGCTCACCGCCCTGCTGCGCCGGATCCGCCTCGCCGAGGAGGAGAGCAACCCGCAGAGCCTCGTCAACCGGCCCGCCCGCATCGTCGTCGCGGCCGTCACCGGCGCCCCGGGCGACGGCGACGCGGCGCTGACGCGGGAAATGCGCGCCGACCTGCCGAGGCTGGGGGAGAACGTTCAGAACTCCTCCAAGAATGCTGATTTCACGGTAAAAGGAACCGTTCGCTTCGGCCCCGCCCCGGCCGGGCAGGAGCGCGTGGAGATCGCCTGGACGGTCCTCGACGCGGCCGGCCACCTGCAAGGCAAGGTGGTGCAATTGCACGATCTTCCGCCCGGCACCGTCGATCGCTTCTGGGGCGACGTGGCGGTCGTCGCGGCCGAGCAGGCGGCGGCCGCGATCAAGGTGGTGATCGACCGCGCCGCCGGGCTTCCGCGCTGATGTCCGCCCGGCCTCGCTCCGGGCGACGCAGTTCTGGGCGACGCAGTTCCGGGTGCCGCAGCTCAGGGCGTGGGGGTTCAGGGTGTGGGGGTTCATGGACATGTCATCGGACCATTGCTAGAACGCGCCGCCCGCCCCATAGCCGCCGAGACAGGACCGCATGAAGATCGTCGCCTGCAACAGCAACCGCCCGCTCGCGGAAGCGGTGGCCGCGGTGCTGAACCTGCCGCTGACCCGCGCCTCCATCCGCCGCTTCGCCGACATGGAGATCTTCGTCGAAATCCAGGAAAACGTGCGCGGGGAGGATGTCTTCGTCGTCCAGTCCACCTCCTACCCGACCAACGACAATCTGATGGAACTGCTGATCACCCTCGATGCGCTGCGCCGCGGTTCGGCGCGGCGGACGACGGCGGTGATCCCCTATTTCGGCTACGCCCGCCAGGACCGCAAATCCGGCCCGCGCACGCCGATCAGCGCGAAGCTGGTCGCCAATCTGATCACCGAGGCGGGCGCCAACCGGGTGCTGACGATGGATCTGCACGCCGGCCAGATCCAGGGCTTTTTCGACATCCCGGTCGACAATCTCTTCGCCGCCCCCCTGTTCACCCGCGACATCGGCGAGCGCTACAGCAACCGCGACGTGATGATCGTCTCGCCCGATGTCGGCGGGGTGGTGCGGGCACGGGCCATCGCCAAGCGGCTCGACTGCGATCTCGCCATCATCGACAAGCGGCGCGAGCGGGCGGGAAGCTCGGAGGTGGTGAACGTGATCGGCGAGGTCGAGGGGCGGGACTGCATCCTGGTCGATGACATCGTCGATTCCGGTGGCACGCTGTGCAACGCCGCCGCCGCGCTGCTGGAGCATCGGGCCAGCTCGGCCTCGGTCTATGTCACCCACGGGGTGCTGTCGGGCGGCGCCGTCGCCCGCATCGCGGCGAGCCCGATCGAGATGATGACGGTGACCGACTCGATCCTCGCCACCGAGGCGGTCCGCCTCGCCCAGAACGTCCGCCAGGTCAGCATCGCCCCGCTGCTCGCCGAGGCGATGCGGCGGATCAGCGACGAATCCTCCGTCAGCTCGCTGTTCGACTGAGCCCGCCGTGACCCCCTTCCCCGCCCTCCCGTTCTGGTATCTCCGCCACGGCCAGACCGACTGGAATGCGGGCAATCTGGCCCAGGGGGCGGTGGACATCCCGCTCAACGACACCGGCCGCGCCCAGGCGCGGGAAGCCGCCGAGGCGCTCGCGGAGAAGGGAATCAAGGCGATCGCGGTCTCCCCGCTGGCCCGCGCGCGGGCCACCGCGGCGGCCGTCGCCGCCCGCACCGGCATCACCCCCCGCATCCTGCCCGACCTGCGCGAAGTCGCCTTCGGGGTGATGGAAGGGCGGCCGATGGGCCCCTGGTTCGAGGAGTGGGTGGCCGGCCGCGCCACTCCGGAAGGGGCGGAGAGCTTCGCCACGCTGCGCCAGCGCGCGACCGCCGCGCTCGCCGTGGCGCTCGGCGCGCCGGGCCTGGTGCTGGTGGTCGCCCACGGCTCGCTGTTTCGCGCCCTGCGCGCCGAGATGGGCCTGCCTCCCACGGTGCGCACCGGCAATGGCCGCCCGATCCATTGCCGGCCGCCGGCACTCCCGGGGGAGGCCTGGGAGGTCGAGTCGCTCTTCTGAGCGCGGCACCAGCCAGAGCGAGGCACCGGGTGGCGCAGCACCGGGTTCACCGGTATGCTCGGCCATCGGTCTCGGGGGGTGGCATGGGACTGCGGGCGAAATTCAACCTGGCCATGGTCGCGGCCTTCCTGGTGGGATTCGCGCTCGCCGGCGGCGTGCTGCGCTACTTCCTCATCCGCGACGCGCGGGACGCCGTGGTGCAGCAGGCGCGCATCATGATGACCGCGGCCAACGCGGTGCGCGACTATACCACCCGCGAGATCGAACCGCTGATCGGCTTCCAGAACAAGGGCAAGTTCCTGCGCGCGTTCGTCCCCTCCTTCGCTGCCCAGACCACCTTCAAGGGCGTGCAGAAGAAGTTTCCCGACTTCATCTATCGCGAGCCCGCTCTCAACCCCACCAACCCGGACGATCGTGCGACCAGTTGGCAGTCCGACCTGATCATCGCCTTCCGTAACGACGCCAAGCTCCGCGAGATCGTGAGCGAGCGCAACGCCCCCACCGGCCGCGCCCTGCTGCTCGCCCGCCCCATCCGCATCGACGATCCCCAGTGCCTGCTGTGCCACAGCACGCCCGCCGCCGCGCCGGCCTCCCAGATCGCCCGCTACGGCTCCAACAACGGCTTCGGCTGGAAGCTCCACCAGATCATCGGCGCCCAGGTGGTTTCGGTGCCGCTCGCGCTCGCCATGGCGCGGGCGCAGTCGCGGCTGATCACCTTCATGGGCCTGCTCGCCGGCGTCTTCCTGGTCATCATGGCGATCCTCAACGTGCTGCTGCACTACATCGTCATCCGCCCGGCGGTGCGGATGGCGCGGATCGCGGAGGCGGTGAGCCTCGGCCAGGCCGATGTGGAGGAATACGAGAAGAAGGGCCGCGACGAGATCGCCTCGCTTTCGGTCTCCTTCAACCGCATGCGGCGCAGCCTCGACAGCGCCTTGCAACTGCTCCAGCGCTGAGGCGCTGACCCGCCCCGGGCGCGATGACCGAACCCGCCCTGCCCGCTCGCATCGGCCGCTACCGGCCGCTCGCCATCCTCGGCCAGGGGGCGATCGGGACCGTCTATCGCGCCCACGATCCGCGCATCGCGCGCGAAGTGGCGATCAAGCTGGTGCGCACCGAGGCGCTCGACCCCGCGACGCGGGACGACTATCTGCTCCGCTTCCGCACCGAGGCCCAGGCCGCCGGCCGCTGCACCCATCCCGCGATCGTGGCGCTGTTCGACTTCGCCGAGGACGAGGGCACGCCCTACCTGGTCATGGAACTGGTGGAAGGCCACACCCTCCAGCGCCTGCTCGTCGAGCCCGGCCTGCTGCTGACCTTCGACCGCATCGACATCATCCTCCAGATCCTGGACGGGCTCGCGGCGGCGCATGCGCTCGGCATCACCCACCGCGACATCAAGCCCGCCAACATCATCGTCACCCCCGCGGGCCGCGCGAAGATCACCGATTTCGGGGTCGCGCGGCTCGACCGCGGCGCGATGACCGAAACCGGGGCGATCGTCGGCACGCCGAGCTACATGGCGCCCGAGCAGGTGGTGGGGCCGACGGTGGACCAGCGCGCCGACCTCTTCGCGGTCGCCGCCATCCTCTACGAGATGTCCGCCGGCCGCCCGCCCTTCGCCGGACGCAACCTGAGCGAGACGGTGCTGCGGCTGACCGGACCGGAGCCGGCCGATCTCGCCCCCGTCGCCGCCGGCGGCGGCCAGGCGATCCTGCCGGTGCTGCGGCAGGCGCTGACCAAGGATCCGGCGCGCCGCTTCCCCACCGCGGCCGCCTTCGCCGCCAGCCTGCGCGCCGCCATGGCGGCACGCGCCACCCCGGGTTCGGCGGATACGGTGGTCCTGGGCACGACCGCTCCCCCGGCGGTCGCCGTGGCAACGGTGACCGAGGCCGAGCGCCAGAGGCTGGAAGCCGACCTCGCCCGCCACGTCGGCCCGATCGCCACCATCCTGGTGCGCGAGGCCCTCGCCACCGCCAGCACGTCGGGGCTCGAAACCCTGGTGGAGCGGCTTTCCCGCCACGTCCCGCCAGGGCCGGAGCGCATCCGCTTCCAGCGCGCCCACGCCAGCCGCGTCGAACCCACGCCCGACGCCGGCCGCGGCCCGCCGACCGGGGACATCCCCGCCCCGGCGGCGGCGCGGATCGCCTCTGCCGCGCCGCCCTCGGCCGAAACCCTCCAGGCGCTCGCCGCTCTGCTCGCTCCCTATATCGGCCCGATCGCCGCCGTTCTGGTGCGGCGCGAGGCCCAGGCCGCCCGCGATGGGGCCGATCTGCTCAGCCGCCTCGCCGCCCATCTGCGCCGCCCGGAGGACGCCAGCGCGTTCCGCCGCAAGGCCCAGGCGCATCTGCGGCTTTGAGCGCCGTCCCTTCCCCCCTGTGGCCGGCGGGACACAGACCGATCCGCCGCTTGCTGCGCCGCACAAAAGTGTTGTGCCCATGTTCCGGGTTCGCATATTCTTTACCGGCACCACGGAAGATGGTGCCGCCAGTTGGGTCACGGTCCCGCAACTCTTCTCCGCCCGGAGACACTGGGTCCTCGATCACCGGCCTCCCAGTCTCTCCCGCGCCCAAGGGAGCCTCGGCATGGTCCATATGATCCTGGTGTTCTGTCTTTCCCAATCGCCCAACCTGTGCATTCGCCAGCGGCCGTTCTTCGCCCGGCCGCTCGGGATGATGGGGTGCATGGTCGAAGCCCAGCGCACCGCGAGCAGCTTCCTGCGCGATCATCCCGGCTATCGGCTCAGCCGCTTCCGCTGCTCGGACGCACCGCTGCGCCAGGGCGCCTGAAGCGCGGTCTGGCGGCCCGGCGGGCAGAGGGCGCATCGGTGGCCGCCCTCCGCTTCCCGCTTGGTCAGAAATTTCGCACGCCCCCTGGAATAGCCTTCCCCGCCCACCCGTTTTGAGGGCATGAGCGCCGCCCTCGACGCCGAGACCCGCGACCGGCTGATCGCCGCCCTGCCCCGGCTGCGCCGCTTCTGCCGCGGCCTCGTCGGCCGGGCCGACGAGGCGGACGATCTCGCCCAGGCGGTCTGTGAGCGGGCGCTGCGCCACATCGGGCAATGGCACCGCGATACCGCCATGGAGCCCTGGCTGTTCCGCATCGCCCGGACCGTGTGGATCGACCGGCTGCGGGCGTTGCGCGTGCGCCTCGTCCACGCCAACGAGACCCGCCACTCCGGCATGCGGGCCGAGACCGACGGCGGCGAGGCGCACGCGGTCGATCGGCTCAGCCTCGCCGAGGTGGACCGGGCGATGCGGGCGCTGCCCCCCGAACAGCGCGAGGTCATCGTCCTGGTGACGATCGAGCAATTCTCCTACGCCGAAGCGGCAGCCCTGCTCGAGGTTCCGGTCGGCACCATCATGAGCCGCCTCTCCCGCGGACGGATGGCGCTGCGCCGGCTCGCGGGCGTGGCTGCCGCTGGTGAACCGCCGGCCCCGGATACGGCCGGCAATGCTGGATGTGCCCCATGAGCATCGATGACACCACCCTCGCCGCCTTCGTCGATGGCGAACTCGACCCCGCGGAGGCGCCCGCCGTCGCCGCCGCCGTGGCCCGCGACCCCGACCTCGCCGAGCGGGTCCGCATCCTGCGCGAGACCGCCTGGGCGCTCGGCCAGGCCTACGGCCCGATCGTGAGCGAGCCGGTGCCGCCTGCGCTGCTGGCCATGATCCCACCGCCCGCGCGGGTGCACCGCCCGCTCAGCGCACGCCCGTTCCTGCGCATGGCCGCGGCGGTCGTGCTGGTGGTGCTTTCGACCGGAGCCGGCGTGTTCGGCGGTTTGCGCATCGCCGCCCTCTCGGCCGCGCGCCAGGCGCGCGACGAACGCTCCGAGCACGCCGAGATCGCCTCCCTGCGCCAGCGCGCCCTGACCACGGAGCCGAGCGGCCGCCTCGCCGCCTGGCGCGACGCTGCGACCGGCGCGGTGACCACCATCGAACCGCTACGCACCTTCAAGAACCGGGAAGGACAGTTCTGCCGTGAGTTCCGCGAAACGATCACCCTCTCCGGCCAGGTCCGCTCGCTGCGGCTCGGCTTCGCCTGCCACTTTCCGGACGGAAGCTGGCGGGTGCGCTACTACATCGTCCCCGGCTCCGACCCGCCTCCGGCACTGCGCCAGAGCTAGGCTTGTCGCCGGCCTGCTCGCCCTGCTGCTCGCCGGCTGCGCGGCGGGGGGAGACGCGGCGGGAGGGTTCGCCGCGGCGCCGCCACCGGCCTACGGCGGCCGCCAGCAGCAGATCGCCTTGCAGTTCGCGCTCGAACGCCTGCCCAGCGGCGCCCGCGCCGGCTGGGCCGACCCCGCCCGCGGGCTGCGCGGCTCCTTCATGCCGGTCGCGACCTGGCGCGACGCCTCCGGCCATTTCTGCCGCCGTTTTCGCGCCCGCGTGCGCTCCGCCACCGGCGTGACCGAGACCAGCGGCACCGCCTGCCGCCGGCGCGGCGGCTACTGGATGGTGATCGGCGGGTGAGCTTGCGTCAGCCTCCGGCCTCCTCCAGCGCCGTGAGACGGAGACGGAGGTCGGTGTGCGGGCGCGCCCCGAGCTGAGCGATCGCTGCCGCCGCCGCGATGCTCCCCATGCGCCCGGCGGAGGCGAGGCCGCGCCCGGCGGCCAGCGCGGCGAGAAAGCCCGCGGCGTACGCGTCCCCCGCCCCGGTGGTATCGACCACAATGGTCGGTTCGGGCGGGACCACGATGCTCTCGACGCCGGCCAGCACCACGCTGCCACGCTCGCTGCGGGTGAGGGCGATGAGCGGAGCCGCCTGGCGCGCCGCCGCCGCCGCGATCTCGAAATGCCCGGTTTCGAACAGGCTGCACACCTCGGCCTCGTTGGCGAAGAGGATGTCCACTCCGTCGCGGATCAGTTCGAGGAAGGCGGGCCGGTGGCGCTCGACGCAGAACGGGTCGGACAGCGAAAGCGCCACCCTCCTTCCGGCCCGCCGGGCGATCGCTGCGGCGCGGCGGAATGCCTGCTGCGCGGCGGGAGGGTCGAACAGATAGCCTTCGAGATAAAGCACGCCGGCGGCGGCGATCTCGGCCGGGTCGAGGTCCTCCTCGCTGAAGGCGACGGCGGCGCCGAGGTAGGTGTTCATGGTGCGCTGCCCGTCCGGCGTCACCAGGATGAGGCTGCGCGCGGTGGGCACGCCCCCCACCAGTGGCAGGGTGGTGAAGCGCACGCCGGCGGCGCGGATGTCATGGGCGAAGACCGCCCCGAGCTGGTCGCTGGCGACCTTGCCGACAAAGCCCGCCCGGGCGCCGGCCAGCGCCGCCACCGCCGCGGTATTGGCGGCCGAGCCACCGGAGGATTCCTGGCCCGGCGGCATCGCCGCGTAGAGGCGCTCGGCCTCCCCGGTCTCGATCAGCCGCATGGTTCCCTTGCGCATCCCGTGGTGCGCGAGAAAATCCTCCCCGGCGCGCGCCACCACGTCGACGATGGCGTTGCCGATCGCGAGAATCTCCAGCCCCTCGGCTGCCGCCATCACTTTCTCCTCCGCCATTTCCCCCGGGCTGGTCCCCGAAGTCCGCGGCCAGTAGCACCCGCCCCCTCCGGCGGCAAACCGGCCGAGGGCGATTCCTGGGGAAAACCTCCCCCCGCCTGTTGTCGCGGCGGGGAGTGCCATGATAGGCCACCCCCTCTCGCTGCAGGAGTATTCAGTACCGTGTTCAAGCGACGCCGAATCGAAGAGACCTCATCCGCCGAACCCGCGGCTCTGCCGCCGTCTGTCACCGCCGGCCAGCGCCCTCGCGGCGAGACGGACGCCGCCGGCCGGACCACCGCCCCGGCCGTGGACAGCGGCCTCGGCGTGCCCCCCTTCCGTCAGCCCACGCCCAAGGAGGCGCCCGCCATGACCACCCGCCCGCCCGCCACCCAGACCCAGGCCCTCCCCACCGGTCCGGGCGTTCCGCCCCGCCCCACCGTGATCCCCGGCCGCGGCCCGCTGCGCGAGCCGGGAGAGCGCCGCACCCTCGTGGTCGGGCGCGGCATCAGCGTCCAGGGCACGGTCCAGGACGCCGAGCGCCTGGTTGTCGAAGGCACCGTGGAAGCGAGCATGATCCACGCCGCCGAACTCGCCATCGCCCCGGGCGGGGTCTTCAAGGGCGAGGTGGAGGTGGAGGAAGCGGAAATCGCCGGCACCATCGACGGCACCTTGACCGCCCGCGCCAACCTGATCGTCCGCGCCACCGGCCGGGTGCTCGGCACCGCCCGCTGCCGCCGCCTCACCGTCGAGGACGGCGGGCAGATCACCGGGCGGATCGAAATGATCACCGAGCCCGCCCGCGCGCCCGAAACGGTGAACTGATCCGGGCGCCGCCCGCCGCCTTCCGCCTGCCGCCTTCCCCGTTGCGTCGGTGTCGCGCCGTGGACCCTGTCCGCTTAACCGTTCGTTATGCCCTGCGGCCACACGCTGCTCCCGCCCGCGCCGATTCGGCGCCGGGGCGAGCGGGGGCGTTGATGCGCTGGGCATTGCTCGGCTTGGCGATGGGGTTGGGCGGCTGCGCGGCGACACCGCCCGCCGCGTCTTCCCCCGGGGCCCGCGCGGGGGCGACGAACCAGGGCGTCGGGGCATCGAAGCTGCTCGGGGCCACGGCCGGCTCGGTGCTGGGCAGACTAGGCCCGCCCCGCCTCACCCGCATCGACGGGCCCGCCGAGGTCTGGCTCTATCGCACCGCCTCCTGCCGGATGACCCTCATCCTCTACCGCGACGCCGCCGGCAACGAACGGGTGGCGACCGCCTCCGCGCTCGCCGCTCCGGGTCGCCCCACCCGGGACTGCACGGCTGGCCTGTCGGCCGGTCTGTCCGCCGTCCGGCCGCAGGCCCGGCTCGGCGCTGGCGCCGGCCCTTCCTGACCGCGGCCTTCTTGACCGCGGCCTTCTTGACCGCGGACCGACGGGCGGACGCCCCGCTTCAGGGCTGCTGCGCGCCCCGCACCCCGACATAGAGCGCATAGACCGAGGTGGTGGCGGTGATGAACAGCCGGTTCTTGCGTTCGCCGCCGAACACGAGATTGCTCACCATCTCGGGGATGCGGATCTTGCCGAGGTGGGTGCCATCGGGTGCGATCACCAGGATGCCGTTGCCGCTGCCGCAACTGGTCCAGACATTGCCCTCCTCGTCCACCCGCAACCCGTCGGCGAAGCCGGGCTCGACCGTCGCGAACGGTTTGCCGGGCCCCAGCTTGCGCCCGTCGATCACCGGATGGACGCGGATATGGTGCGGCCCGCCCTCCCGGTGGGTGAAGCCGGTGTCGGCGATGTAGAGCAGGGATTCGTCGGGGCTGAAGGCCAGCCCGTTGGGCCGCTCGTAGTCGTCGGCCACCACCTCGACCGCGCCCGAGCCGGGATCGACGCGGTAGACCCGGCAGGCGCCGATCTCGGACTCGGCGCGATAGCCCTCATAGTCGCCGCCGATGCCATAGTCGGGGTCGGAGAACCAGACGCTGCCGTCCGACTTCACCACCACGTCGTTGGGCGAATTCAGCCGCTTGCCCTCGACCTGGGCGGCGAGCACGGTGATCCGCCCGTTGTGCTCGGTGCGCACCACCCGCCTGCCGCCATGCTCGCAGGTCACCAGCCGGCCCACCCGGTCGCGGGTGTTGCCGTTGGAATAGCCCGCGGGCTGGCGGAAGACCGAGACCTCGCCGCTCTCCTGCCAGCGCATCATGCGGTTGTTGGGAATGTCGCTCCACAACAGGAACCGCCCGTCGCCGAACCACACCGGCCCCTCCGCCCAGCGGCAGCCGGTGGCGATGCGTTCGAGCGCCGCGTTCATCAGGATGTACCGCTTCATGCGCTGGTCGTAGGCGACGTGTTCGGCGCCGAGATTCATCGTTCTCTCCCCGGATCGGATGATTGGTCCGATCTTCGCCCGAAGCGCGGCGCCCGGCAAGGCGGCGCGGCGGAACGGTCAGCCGTGCGGCCCCTCGGGAGCGCTGCCGATCGGGGTTCCGGTATAGACCTCCACCAGCATCAGGTGATCCTCGACCGCCTTCACCCCCGGCACCGAGCGGGCCAGCACCAGGAGCGGCTCGCGCAGCCGCTCGTCGTCGATCTCGCCGAGGAGATCGACCACGCCGTCGCGCACGTTCCCGCGTACCCGTTCCAGCGGCACCCAGGACTGCGCCCGCATCGCGGCGGCGAGCCGCTGGGCCAGCGCGGCGTCCCCGGGGCTCGCCTCCGTCGCCTCGGCGAGGCGGGCGAGGAGGACGCGCAGGATGTCGGCGCGGCTGACGATTCCGACCACGCGCCCACCCGCCAGCACCGGCACCCGCTTGACCCCGCGCTTCTCCATCAGCGCCACGATCTCGGAGAGCGCGGTCTCGGGCGCGACGGCGAACACCTCCGCCGTCATCACGTCGGCGACCTTCGGGCTGCGCTCGCGCAGGAAGCGCGCGGCCTCCTTCCAGCGCGGGGCGAACAGGTCGGCGAGCCAGCGGTGGCGATGTTCGGTGCCGAGTTCGGCCCGCCGGAGCAGATCCCCCTCGGTGAGCATCCCCACCGGAGCCCCCTCGGCGTTCACCACCAGGAGCCCGCTCATCCGCCGGTCGAGCATCTGCCGGACCGCCCCGATCAGCGGGGTTTCGGGGGTGACGGTGATCGCGGGGGCGGAAAGGAGATCGGCGGCGGTGAGACTCATCACCGTTGCCCGCCGGCCGGCCCCTGCCCGAGCGCATGCAGCAGGCGGGCATGGGCGCGCATGGCGTGGTGGAAGCAGGCCTGTTCGAACTTCTCGTCGGGACTGTGGATGCGGTCGTCGTCGAGCCCGAAGCCCATCAGCAGGGTCTCGAGCCCGAGGTGGCGGCGCAGCGCCTCGACCACCGGGATCGACCCGCCGCTGCCGATCAGCACCGCCTCGCGCCCGAATTCTTCGGCCAGCACCCGGCGCGTCGCGGCCAGCCAGGGGCGGTCGGTCGCGACCGCGATCCCCGGCGAGGCGCCGAAGCGCTGCCAGTGCACCCGCGCCCCGGGCGGCAGACGGGCGGCGACGAAGGCTTCGAGACCGGCGATCACCGCCTCCGGATCCTGGTCCGGCACCAGACGGAAGGACAGTTTCGCGTGCGCGCTCGCCGGGATCACGGTCTTTGCGCCGGCGCCGGTATAGCCTCCCCAGATGCCGTTGATTTCAGCGGTCGGCCGCGCCCACAGCCGTTCGAGCGTGCTGCGCCCCGCCTCGCCCGGGGCCGGGGCGGCAAGCCCGATCTCGGCGAGGAACGCACTCTCCGAGAACGGCAGGCCGCGCCAGATCGCCGCCTCCTCGGCGGAGATCTCCCGCACGCCGTCGTAGAAGCCGGGAATCGCCACCCGCCCCGCCGCATCGTGCAGCGCGCCGAGAATGCGCGTGAGCGCCTGGAGCGGGTTGACCACCGCGCCGCCGAACAGCCCCGAGTGGAGATCACGCGAGGGGCCGTCGAGGTCGATCTGCAGATAGACCAGCCCGCGCAGCCGGGTGGTCAGCGCCGGGATGTCGGCTCTCCACAAGTTGGTATCGCTGATCAGGGCGAAGTCGGCGGCGAGTTCCTCGCGGCGCTCGGCGAGCAGTGCCTCGAGGCTGGGGCTGCCGCACTCCTCCTCGCCTTCGAGCAGGACGGTGAGCGCGACCGGAAGCCCCTCCCCTTGCGCCAGCGTGGCGCGGCAGGCTTCGAGGAAGCCCATCACCTGGCCCTTGTCGTCCACCGCCCCGCGGGCGACGATGCGGGGCCCGCGCGGACCCTCCACCAGCCGGGGCTCGAAGGGCGGACCGCTCCAGAGCGCGACCGGGTCGGCCGGCTGGACGTCGTAGTGCCCGTAGAACAGCACCCGCGGCGCCGCCGGCCCGGGCCCGGGCCCGGGATGGTGCGCGATCACCGCCGGCTGGCCCGCGGTCTCGGCGAGCGCCGCGGCGAACCCCATCTCTTCGAGCAGGGCACGGGCGAACTCGGCGGCGCGGCGGCACTCGGCGCGGTAGGCGGGGTCGGCGCTGATCGAAGGGATGCGCAGGAACTCGAACAGGCGCCCGCGCGCCGCCGGCAGCCCGGCGTCGATCCTGCCCAGGATGGCGGCGAGCGCCGGGTCCGCGCCGGCAGTCCCGCTCTCCGCGTGCTTGCTCTCAGCCATCTCTTTCTGCCTCCTGCGGCGCCGCTGCGCGCGGCGGCGGTGCGTAATGATCCAGGAACATGGCGATCGCCCCCTCGATCACTCGCTCGATCTCGGCCTCGGCGGGGCGCTCGATGAGGAAGAGACGATAGCGCAACGCGAGCCGGGTCTGGCAGAGGGCGAGAAACTGCTCGGCGGCGAATTCCGCATCCCCGACCGCGAGCCGCCCGGCACCGCTCTCGCCCGCGAGCCAGGCCGCGAGCCGCCGCACCCCTTGTTCGGGGCCGGCGGCGAAGAAGGTGCGCGCCATCTCCGGGAATTTGGTCGCCTCGGCGGTGACGACGCGATAGAGATCGCGCGCCGGCGGCGACAGGAACATCGTCACCATGGCGCGCCCGATGCGCCGCAGCACCGCGGCCGGATCGGTTTCCTCGGCGGGGAAGTCGAAGATGCGCTCGAGATTGGCGCGCGCACAGCGCTCGATATGGGCGCCGAACAGCGCCGACTTGCCGGGATAGTAATTGTACAGCGTGCCCTTGGAGACCGCGGCCTCGCGGGCGATGCCCGCCATGCTCGCGCCCTCGTACCCGTCGCGGGCGAAGACCAGGGCGGCACCTTCGAGGATACGCGCGCGCCGCTCCGGGGAAAGCGACTCCGCATCGGGCATCTCGCCCATCGGTTGCCAATGCCCTCTTCTCTGTCGGCTTGACAATGGGCAAGATTGCGCCACCTTGCAAGGACCGAACCGAACCGATCGGTCATTTCTAGACGCGCTCTCCGGGCACGGCGGTTCAGCACTGGCTCGCGCCGTCCGCGCGGGATCGGGGGGAGATGATGGACGGGGATCTCAGCGGCGCCGACCGGCGCGCATCGGTCGAAACCATGGACCGTCCACCGGCTGCCCCGCCGGCGGCCCCACCGCCGCGCCGGGGGGGATTGCGCCTGGCGCTGCCCGTGCTGCTGCTCGCCGCTCTTGCCGGCGGCGGGGCGTGGTACTGGTGGCGCTGGCACAACGTCGTCTGGACGGACGACGCCACCATCGCCGCCAATATCCACACCATCGCTCCCCAGATCGCCGGCCGGGTCGAGACGCTTCTGGTCCACGACAACGAGCACGTGGCGGCGGGCCAGATGCTGGCCGAGATCGACCCCAGCCTCTACCGGGTGGCGCTCGACCAGGCCCGCGCCGCCCGCGCCAATGCCGAGGCCGGACTCGAGGAGGCCCGCGCCCGGCAGGGGTTGCGCCTGGCCGCGCGCGACCAGGCACGGGCCAACGTCACCGTCGCCGAGGCCGATCTCTTCCAGGCGCGGCAGACCTATGATCGCTACCGCCGCATCAACCCCCGCGCCATCACCCGCCAGCAGCTCGACAATGCGCTCGCCGCCTTCCGCTCGGCCGAGGCGCGTGTCGCCGCCGCGACCCAGGCGGTCAACGCGGCCAACGCCGACCTCAAGGCCGCCGCCGCCCAGATCCTCGGCGCCCGGGCGGCGCTGCGCACCGCCGATGTCGCGGTGGCGAAGGCCAAACTCGATCTGTCCTACGCCACCATCCGCGCCCCCGTGGCCGGCCGGGTCACCGCCCGCAGTGTCCAGACCGGCAACTACGTCAAGCCCGGCGCGCCGCTGATGTCGATCGTCTCCGACCGGATGTGGGTGGTGGCCAACTTCAAGGAGACCGAACTCTCCCGCCTGCACCCCGGCCAGCCGGTGCGCGTGCGCATCGACGCGTTTCCGGGCCGGACCTTCGCCGCCCGGGTGGAGAGTTTCCAGCGCGGCACCGGGGCGGCCTTCAGCGTCATCCCGGTGGAGAACGCGACCGGCAATTATGTGAAGGTGGTGCAACGCCTGCCGGTGAAGATCGTCTTCACCGACCCGGCGGTGGCAAAACTTCGCCTCGCTCCCGGCATGTCGGTCGAGCCGAGCGTGCAACTGCACTGAGCGAGCGCCACCCGTTGTCCGCCGCCAGTGCCGAGTTCTCGCCCGCGATGCTGCCCCGCTCGGCGGCGGGCGAGCGCAGCCCATGGCTGATCGCGGTCATCGTCTCGATCGCGACCTTCATGGAAGTGCTCGACACCACCATCGCCAACGTGGCCCTCCGTCACATCGCCGGCGGCCTCGCCATCAGCCTCGATGAGAGCACCTGGATCCTCACCAGCTATCTCGTATCCAACGCCATCGTGCTGCCGGTATCGGGCTGGCTGTCCAACGTGCTCGGCCGCAAGCGCTTCTACATGATCTGCGTCGCGCTGTTCACGGCCAGCTCGGTATTGTGCAGCATGGCGACCAGCCTTTCCTTCATGATCGTCGCCCGGGTGCTGCAGGGCATCGGCGGCGGCGGACTCGCCCCGACCGAACAATCCATTCTCACCGACACCTTCCCGGTGCGCATGCGCGCGCAGGTGTTCGCGCTCTACGGCGTCACCGTGGTGCTCGCGCCGGCGATCGGGCCGGTACTCGGCGGCTATCTCACCGACGCGCTCTCCTGGCACTGGGTGTTTCTGATCAACCTGCCGGTGGGCATCGTCTCGCTCGCCCTCACCTCGGCCTTCGTCACCGAGCCCCCGGCGCTGATCACCGAGCGCAAGCGCCTGCTCGCCGAGGGGTTCCGCGTCGATTATGTCGGCTTCGCGCTGGTCGCAGTGGGCTTCGGCACGCTACAGGTGGTGTTCGACAAGTTCAGCCGCGACGACGGCTTCTCCTCCTCCTTCATCGTCTTCTTCGCTGCCGTCTCGGCGCTTTCGTTGACCACACTGGTGTTCTGGGAGCTCGCCCATCCGGTGCCGGCGGTCAATCTGCGGCTCTTGAAGCTGCGCGCCTTCGCCATCTCCAACGTGGTGATGTTCGCGATCGGCTTCATGCTGATCAGCACGACCCAGCTGCTGCCCCAGTTCACCCAGCAATTGATGGGCTACGACGCGATGACCGCGGGCAAGGCGCTCGGCTTCGCCGGGATCGTCACCCTGTTCCTGATGCCGATCTCGGGAATGGTGACGGGGCGGCTGATCCAGCCGAAATGGATCATCTTCGTCGCCCTCATCGTCTCCGGCTTCGCGCTGCTGCACGAATCCCATCTCGATCTTTCGGTGAGTTTCCAGGACATCGCTCTCGCCCGCGTCTATCAGGTGGTGGCACTTCCCTTCCTGTTCATCCCGATCTCGGCAGCGTCCTACGTCGGCATGCCGGCGGACAAGAGCAACGAGGCTTCCGCGATCATCAACCTGATGCGCAACCTCGGCGGCAGCGCGGGCGTCTCCTTCGCCACCACCATGCTCGCCGAGCGCGCGCAGTTCCACCAGGCCCGGCTCGCCGAGCATATCACCGCCGCGACGAATCTCGGCCATCAGAGCTTGCTGCAATGGGCGCAGACGGTGCAAACACAAGCCGAACTGATGAGCTATCTCGACGTCTTCCACCTGCTCGCGGTGATCTGCTTCGCGCTCGCTCCGCTGGCGATCTTCCTGCGCAACGTCCCGAAAGGAGCGGTGGCCCGTGGCCATTGATCGCGTTCTCCCGCCCGGCCTCGCCCTGCTGCTCGCCGCTCTGGCGGGCGGCTGCACGGTCGGCCCGAACTATCACCCGCCCCACGCCGCGGTGCCCGCCTCCTTCCTCGCCGGCAAGCCCGCGGGCGGCGTGCCGAGCCGCCCGGTGGCGGCGCGGCCGGCGGTCCGCTGGTGGCGGCTGTTCCACGATCCGATCCTGAGCCGGCTCGAAGTCCGCGCGGCGAGCCAGAATCTCGATCTGCGGGTCGCGGCACTACGGGTGGCCGAATCCCGTGCCCAGGAAGGGATCGCCGGGGCGGCGCGCTTCCCGAGCCTTGGCGCTAACGCCTCCTACACGCGCGAACAGCCGAGCAACAAGGGCGTCTTCACCGCGCTCGGCAACCCCTCGGCCGCCTCTACCGCGTCCGGCGCCGGAGCGGGGGGTGTCGCCTCCGGCGCGGGCAGCCAGGGCGGCGCGGGCGGTGCGCCGAGCAGCCATCTCGGCGCCTTCGACATCTTCCAGGGCGGGTTCGACACCATCTGGGAACTCGACCTGTGGGGCAAGACCCGGCGCGCGGTAGAGGCGGCACGGGCGGACACCAGCGCTGCCGCCTACGACCGGCGCGGCGTGATGGTCGCGGTGATGGCCGAGGTCGCGCGCGACTACATCGCGTTGCGCGGCACCGAGCGCACGCTCGCCATCACCCGGCGCAACCTCGCTACCGCCGAGCGGTTGCGCAAGCTGACCCAGGATCTCGCCTCCGGCGGGCTTTCGACGGCGCTCGACGTCGCCAACGCCGCCGCCGAGGTGGCCACCGTCGAGGCCCAGATTCCCCCGCTCGAACAGAGCGAGGCCCGGCAGATCAACGCGCTCGGCCTCCTGCTCGGCGAGCCTCCGGGGGCGCTGGACACGCTGCTCGCCACCGCTCGCCCAGTGCCGCCTCCGCCGCCGGCGGTGCCGGTGGGGCTCCCGGCGCAGTTGCTTCGCCGCCGGCCCGACATCCGCGCCGCCGAGGCCCGGCTGCACGCCGCCACCGCCAACATCGGCGTCGCCACCGCCGATCTGTTGCCCGATGTCAGCCTTTCCGCGAGCGCGGGGCTGCAGGCGGTGCAGTTCCACAACATCTTCGACCTCGCCGCCAACCAGTGGGCGATCGGGCCCAGCCTGACCCTGCCGATCTTCGAAGGCGGCAAGCTGCGCGCCCAGTTGCGCCTGACCCGCCTCCAGGCCAAGGAAGCGGCGGTGAACTTTGAGAAGTCGGTGCTGACCGCCCTCACCGAGGTCGATGACGCGCTCACCGCCTACCGGGACGAGCAGCGCCGCCGCGCCCACCTCGCCGAGGCGGTCACCCAGGACCACACCGCGCTCGGCCTCGCCCAGGCGCGCTACGCCCAGGGCATCGCGAGCTACATCGAGGTGCTGGACGCGGAGCGCAATCTGCTCGCCGCCGAACAGGCGCTATCGAGCAGCACCGCCACCGTCTCGACCGACCTGGTCGCGCTCTACAAGGCGCTCGGGGGCGGCTGGCAGCGCAGGGCGGCGCCGGCCCGCTCCTGAAGCCGGCAGGCGGAAGCCCGCCGGGCGCGCGATGGACTCAGCCGGCGGCCGGAACCGCCCCGATGATCTGGCGCACCCGTGCCGCCGCCGCCGTGCCCTTGACCGCATCCCGCCAATTGATCTCGGCCACCCTCTGATGCACCACGATCGCCTCGTCCGCCGCGGTGACCATCGCCACCCCGGCGGAGACGGCAGGATGGGAGTCGACCCGGAACGGGTTGACCGAAAGGCTCGCCCGGTCCCGGGTGCGGATGATCTCGAACGCGCCGTTGGGCTCGCCTCCGGTGAGCAGCCCGAACTGCAGCCCCATCGGCTCGGTTTCCATCAGCGTCGCGATCAGCGCCATTTCGCTCACCGCGACCTCGCGCGCCCGCCGGCGCAGCCGCTCCGAAAGCGGCAGCCCGCCCGCCACGCCGGCGCTGACGAAGCGGGAGATGGCGTCCGCCGGGATCATCGCGATGATCCCGGGACGGCGCATGGTATAGGCCCGCTTGCGCGCTCCCAGGAGGGACTGAACCTGGTCGATGGTGGTCTTGAGCGTCGCCCGGTCGACGCCGACCTGCTCGAGGATTTCGGCGTGCGCTTCGGCGAGAAACGCATCGAGCCCCTCGCTCGAGGTGAGGTAGCAAAGCGCGCCGGTAAGCTGGAGGATCTGATCCGCCGTCTCCTCGATCTGGCGGGTACGCTCGAGGAATCCCGAGAGCCGGTTGTAGTATTCCACGCCGATCCCGAGCAGCGAGAGCGGCGAGATCTTGAGCAGTTCCGCGAGCCGCTGGATGGTGTCGAGCTTGATGACCTCGCCCTTCTCGTAGCGATAGAGGGCGGCACGGGAGACCCCGAGGCGGGCGGCGATCTCCTCGGCTCGCAAACCGGATTCCAGGCGGAAGGCGCGCAGCTGCTGCCCGATCTCGGTGAACCGCATGGCTTGTTCAGTCTCCCAGTCGCATGGCGTGACCGTGGTGGTGGTGTTTTGAGAAATGTCCGCCGAAACGCAGTGTGGCGCGTTTCTTCGCGGAATTCAACCTTTGTTTACGCCGATCTGCCCACCACCAGGTAGAGAGATGTCCGCGACACCCTCCCCAAAAGAGAAGCGAATCCCACGATTCCGCGAAATGCGCGCATCTCGCCATGCACTACACGCCGTACTTTTGGCGCCACGCCAGCCCCGCCACCGTCTCGCCCGCCGGCCGGTATTCGCAGCCGACGTAGCCCGCGTAGCCGAGGGCATCGATACGACCGAAGATCGTCTTCCAGCCGATCTCGCCGGTGCCGGGCTCGTGGCGATCGGGCACATCGGCGATCTGGATGTGGGCAATGTGCGGGAAATGTGTCTCCAGCCGCCGGGTGAGATCGCCTTCGCTCACCTGGCAATGGTAGATATCGAACTGCAATCCGGCCTCGCCCACCGCCGCGATCAGCGCCACCGCCTGGTCGAGCCGGTGGAGGAAGTAGCCCGGCATGTCGCGTCGGTTGATCGGCTCGAGCACGATACGGATCCCGCTGCCCCGCGCCCGCTCCACCGCCCAGGCGAGGTTGGCGCCATAGCGTGCGGTGAGCGTGTCGGGCGCGACGCCGGGGGGCGCGATCCCCGCCATCACATGCAGCAGCGGGCAGGAGAGCGCGGCGGCATAGTCGAGCGCGCGGGCGACGCCCTCGCGGAACTCCGCCTCCCGTCCGGGCAGGCAGGCGATGCCGCGCTCGCCCCGGCTCCAGTCCCCCGGCGGGGCGTTGAACAGCACTTGGCGCAGCCCGTGCCGGTCGAGCCGGGCGCGGATCTCCGTCGCCGGGTACTCGTAGGGAAACAAATATTCCACCGCCTCGAACCCGGCCGCCCCCGCTTGCGCGAAACGGTCGAGAAAGGGCACCTCGGTGAACATCATGGAAAGATTGGCGGCGAGTCGCGGCACCTGGAGCCTCCCTGGCGATTGCCGGGAAGCTAGACCGGTGCCGGGATGCGGCCAAGACCCGCCGGCGGCGGCGCGGGGCCCGCGGCGATGACCCCGGCGCGGCAGCGCCGTGGCGCCCTCGCCGTGGCGGCGGGCAGGCGGGCAGAGGCGGCGGCCGAAGCCGCGCTGCTCGCCGATGGCTGGCAGATCCACGCCCGCCGCCTGCGCACCGCGGCCGGCGAGATCGACCTCGTCGCCGAGCGCCGCGGCCTGCTCGCCATCGTCGAGGTCAAGTCCCGCCGCGATCTCGCCGAAGCCGCCGCGGCCCTCGGCCCGCGCCAGCGCGCCCGCCTGCGCGCCGCCGCCGAACTCCTGCTCGCCGAGCACCCGGCCTGGGGTGCGGCCGGGGTGCGCTTCGATGTCCTCCTCGTCGACCGCGCCGGGCGCATCCGCCGCATCGCCGACGCCTTCCGCGAGGAGTGACACGCGGCGAATTCACAGCAGCGACAGCCCGGCCAGCAGGGTGAGCAGGGTGAGCGGTGCACCGACCAGGAAATAGGCGCGGAACCCGATCGCCACCCCCCGGGCCTGCGCCCGCTTGGCGACGATGAGGTTGGCGACCGAGCCGAGCAGGGTGAAATTGCCGGCGAATGTCGCCGCCATGGCGACCAGCAGCCAGGCCCGGCGGGGATCGGCGAGATCGGCCACGAACGGCTTCAGCACCAGCACCGCCGGCACGTTGCTGACCAGGTTCGAAAGCGCCGCGGTGGCAAAGGCGAGCACCGCGGGCACGCCTAGTTGCAGGCCTCGGGCGGCGGCCAGCACCCGCGGACCGAGCACCGCCCGGTCCAGCCCGGCCACCACCACGAAGAGGCCGGCAAACATCAGGAGCAGCGTCCAGTCGATCTCGGCATAGATCTTCTCGCTCTTGATCCGGCGCGTGGCGAGCAGCACCGCGCCCGCGATCAGCGCCGCCTTGGCCGGCGCCACCCCGGCGAAGAAGGCGGCGATCAGCAGCCCGCTGACCGCCAGCGCCTTGAAAATGGTCGGCCGGTTCGGCCGCACCCGGCGCGCCGGCGGCGCCACCAGCCGCGTGCGGGTGAAGAATTCCTCCCGCCAGACCAGCGCGATCAGCACAACGGTCAGACCGAGCCCGATCGCCGCGGCCGGCGCCAGGGCGGCGGCGAAGGCGCCGTAGGGAATCCCCGAAAGACTGCCGATGATGATGTTCTGCGGGTTGCCGGTGATGGTCGCCGCCGAGCCGATGTTGGAGGCCATCGCCACCGCCAGCATGTAGGGCACCGGCGCGCGCTTGAGCCGGAGCACGAGATCGAGCACCAGCGGCGTCAGCACCAGGCAGACGGTGTCGTTGACCAGGAACGCCGAGAGCAGCCCCGATACCAGCACTACCACCGCGAGCAGCACCAGCGGGTGGTGCGCCCGGCGCACCGCGAACTCGGTCACCAGCCCGAAAAAGCCGGCCAGCCGCAGGTTGGCGACCAGGATCATCATCCCGAGCAGCAGTGCCACGGTGTTGAAGTCGATCGCGAGAATCGCCTGGGAGAGCGGCAGCACACCGACCGCGACCATCAGGCAGGCACCGAGAAAGGCGGAGCCGGCGCGATCGAGCCCCACCCCGGGCATCCGCCCGATCGCCACCGCGACATAGGTCAGCAGAAAAATCAGCACGGCGGCGATTTCGCCGAAGGGAGGCGCCAGCACCATCTGCCGTCCCTACCACGCGCGTGTTCCTGCCGAACACCCCGGCCGGGTAACGGCGAGCCTGCTCGGCAGGGAGGCCGCTATTGACGGGAGCAGAGCGGATATGGTGGTTGGCGGAGGGTCTGCCGCAAAGCCGCCGCAATCCCGCCGAGGAGTCGCCCGCCATCGCCGCACTCGCCGCCCTGCTCGCCGCTTCGCTGCAGCATCCCGCCCTCCAGGCGCTCGCCATCGTCGCCGGCACCTTCGTGCTCGAGGACGCGGCGACGGTGCTGACCGCGCTCGAGGTGCAGTCGGGCGGCATCGCGCTGCCGGTGGCGCTCGCGGCGCTGGTCGGCGGCATCGTGCTCGGCGATATCGGGCTCTACGGTCTCGGCAGGCTCTCCGCCCTGGTTCCCGGAATCGACCGGCTGGTCCCCCGCCGCCGGCGCGACCTTGGCGCCGCGTGGCTGCATCCGCGCACCGCCCGTGTCGTGGTGGCGAGCCGCTTCCTGCCCGGCATGCGGCTTCCCACCTATACCGCCTGCGGCTTCCTGCGCGCCCCCTTCCGCGTCTTCACCCTGGCCACCGCGGGCGCGACGCTGGCCTGGACCTCGAGCCTCTTCGCGCTCTCGCTCTGGCTCGGGGACGCGCTGCTCGCCTGGCTCGGCGCCTGGCGCTGGGCCGGCGTGCTGTTCCTCTGCCTCGCCCTGCTCGCGCTGGGCCGGCTCGCGGCACGCAAGCTCTTCTCCGCCGGCCGCGCCGGCACACCATGAGCGACGCCCCCTCGCCGGCCACCGGATTGGCGGCCTTGCTCTGGCGCCGGCTCCATCGCCGCCGCCCGCCGCGCCCGGTCTCGCTGTTCGAATTCTGGCCGAGCGGACTGTTCTATCTTCCGGTCGCCCTGCAATGGATCGGCCTCGGCCTGCGCCATCGCGGCCTCGGCACGCTGACCGCGGCCAATCCGCGCATCACCGCCGGCGGGCTCTGCGGCGAGTCGAAGTCCGAGGTGCTCGACCAGGTCGGCCCCACCGCGCGCGGCTGGATCGCGCCCTATCTCACCTTTCCGCTCGGCCCGGCGGCGGACGCGGGGGAGGCCGCGCGCGCCGAAGCCCGCCTCGTCACCGCCGGCCTGTCCTACCCCCTCATCGCGAAGCCCGATCTCGGCTGCAACGGCGCCGGCGTGCGGGTGCTGCGCGACGGTGCCGCTCTCGCCCGCTACCTCGCGGAATTCCCGCGCGGCCAGACGGTGGTGCTGCAGCGCTTCGTCCCCGACCCCGGCGAGGCCGGCCTCTTCTACGTCCGCCGCCCCGACGAAACGCGCGGGCGCATCACCTCGATCACCCTGAAATTCTCCCCCGAAGTGGTGGGGGACGGCAGAAGCAGCCTGCGCGCGTTGGTGCTGGCCGACCCGCGCGCCCGCCGCGTGCCCCATTTCTACCTGCCCCGGCTGGGCGAAGCGCGGCACCGGGTCCCGGCGGCGGGCGAGCGGGTCGCCCTTTCCTTCGTCGGCAACCATTGCCGCGGCTCGATCTTCCGCAATGGCACCGATCTCATCACTCCCGCGCTCACGGAGACGCTCGACGCCATCGCCCGCACCATTCCCGAGTTCCATTTCGGCCGCTTCGACGTGCGCTACCGCTCCACCGCCGAGCTCCGCCGCGGCCAGGGCTTCACCATCATCGAAATCAACGGCGCCGGCTCCGAGGCGACCCACATCTGGGACGCCGAGACCAGCCTGGTGGATGCCTACGCCGCGCAATTCGCCCACTACCGCATGGCCTTCGAAATCGGCGCCGCCAACCGGGCCCGCGGCTTCCGCCCGACCTCGATCTGGCGCGTTTTCCGGCTGTGGCGCGAGCACAAGCGCTTGATGGCGCGCTATCCCGCCAACGACTAGGCCTCAGCGGCACGCCCCAGCGCCCCGGCGACGAGATCGACCTGCCGGGCGAGGCGCGCGAACCCCTCGCCCACGTGGCCGGGCAGTGCCGGTGGTGCCGGCGGCGGCGGCTGCGGCGGCTCGGCGGCCAGCCCCGCCATCGCAACCCCGATCCATTCCCGCCACGGTCCGAGCGCCGGGCCGAGGGCCCGCAGGCCGGCGCGGTCCAATTGCAGGGCGGCGATGCGGGCGGCGAAGCGGCGCAAGGCGGCATCCACCACCAGGGCGCGATCGACCGCCCGCCGCTCCACCCTGCCGGGCTCCAACAGGGCACGAGCGAGCCCGCCCTCGAGCGCGTTGGAGGCGAGGCCGGCCGCCCGGCGCGCGTCGTCCGCCGCCGCGACGCTCCCTTCGCCGAGACAGGCAGCGAGTGCGGCGCTCGCGAAGCGCCCGTGCGCCGCCACCGCCGCGGTGAGCAGCCGCCGCGATGCCCCTTCCTCCCTGCCCGGCCACAGCAGGAGCCCCGCCGCCACCGCCAGCGCGCCCCCCACCAGCGTGTAGCCGACGCGGGCGAAGACCACCCCGAACTCCCCCGCCCCATGCGCACCGATTTCGACCAGCAGCACGATCGCCGGCGTCAGCGCCGCGATGAAGAGGCCGAAATTCACCCCCCGCAGGGCAAGCGCCGTCGCGGTAACGGGAAGCAGCGCCCAGGCGAAGGCGAGTGGTCCTGGGCACAGAAACGCGATCAGCGCCCCGATCGCCGCCCCCAGCACCGTCCCCGCCAGACGCTCGAGCGCGCGCAGCCAGGTGGTGGCGAAGTTGGGCTGGAGGGTGACGACGATGCTGATGGTCAGCCAGTGCTGGTAAGGATCGCTGCGCATCAGCGTGACGGCAATGCCGAGCGTGCCGGCGACGGCCAGCCGCGCGGCGTGACGAAAGGTGCCGGACCGCGGGTCCATCGCCTCGCCGAGCGGGGCAAGCAGGCGGGCGCCGAGCCCCATCTCGCCCCCCGGATCAGCGGTCGCCGGCGCACTGACGGTGAGCGCGACGCGCAGCCGTTGCAGGATGTTCAGCGCCACCGGCGCCCAGGCGGCGCTGGTCGGGCTCGCCGCTAAGGCCTCCACGGCGCGGGCCAGCCGCGCCACCTCCCGCCCGCTGCCCCGTTCGATCATCGCTCCGATCGCACCCAGGAGCGGTGCGAGCCGGCGCAGGAAGCGCCGGGGCGCGGGGTCGGCGGCGAGCGCGTGGTCCTGCTCGAGGAGGTCGCCGAGCGCGATCAGGGCACCGAAGATCTGGTCGGCGGTCTCCAGCCGCAACAGCGCCTGCCCGGCGCGCCGGCTGTTGGCCCCGCGCACCGAAAGCGTCTCCCGCACCACCGCCCGCGCGCGCTCGATCACCGCCCGCACCGCCCGCCGTTCCCGCCGGGCGTGTCGCTCCCAGAGTGTCTCGCGCTGCTCCGGCGCCGCGAGCAGGGCGCACAGATCGCGCACCAGGAACCCGACCTGTCGCCACGCCGCACCCACCGCCCGGCGCGCCGGTTCGAACGGCTGGATCGGCCAGAACAGCGGCGTCAACAGCGCTACCCACAGCACCCCGAAAGCGAACCAGCCGGCCAGTGTGGCGGCGACGCGGACATCGGGCAGCGGCGCATCGAGCGCGAAAATGACCAGCACCGCGATCTGGTTGCCGATCAGCAACCCGCGCTGTCCCCACCCGCGCGCCAGGCCGCCGGCGAACAGGGCAAGCGCGGCAGCGGGCAGGATGACATAGGCGGGCGCGGCCCGCAGCAGCCCGAACCCGGCCACCACCGCGGCCCCGAGTGCTGCGAGGAGCAGGAGCGGCGGCAGCCTTCGCGCCAGCGGACCGCCGGCATCGCAGATACAGGCGAGAAACGCGCCCAGCGCCGCCTCCATCAGCAGCGGCCGCCCGAGCACCACGCTCGCTACTGCGAGAACCGAGACCGAAATCCCGGCGCGCAGACCTTCGGCGATGCTGATCGCGCGCAGATCAAGCAGCCGCGGCGGCAGCGCGAGGTCTGACGCCGCGCCGAACGCCCCTTGATTCAGCCGCCCCGCCGCCACCGCGTCACGCTCCCCGGCGGGAACCGCGGCTCACTTGGGGCGGCCGTAGCGCCCGACGATACGCGCCGTCGCCAGGGTGTGGGAGCGCAGATACTGCGTCAGCAGCGGCCCGGACACGTGGGCATCGAACGGCGGTTTCGCCACCCTCAGCGCATAGAGGGTGATCCGGTAATGATGCGGGGGGTCACCGGGTGGCGGGCACGGGCCGCCGTAGTGGGAAAACCCGAAACTCGTCCGTCCCTCGACCGCGCCAGCGGGCAGCGCCGGCGAGCCGGGCGCTCCGGCGTCCGCGCGGAGACCGTTCACGCCGGGAGGGATGTCGAACACCGTCCAGTGCCACCAGCCGGCGCCCGCCCGCCCATCCGGATCGAACAGGGTGATGGCGAAACTCTTCGTCCCCGCCGGCGCGCCCGACCAGGCGAGCGCGGGCGAGTGATCGCCACCGCTGCAGCCGTGGCCGCGCAGCACCAGCGCCATCGGCATGGTGGCGCCGTCGGCGAAGCTGGAACTGGTCAGGGTGAAGCCGCCCGCCAGGGCGGAGCGCGCGGGCAGGGTGAGTGCTGCAGCCAGCAAGAGAGCACGCATGCGAATTTCCCCCCTTGGTCGGGAACCGGACGCCGAGCAGACACCGCTACCACCGCGCCCGCAAGCGCGCATCACTCCTCGCCGTGGCGGATCAGCACCTCGCGCTTGCCGACATGGTTGGCCGGCCCGACGATGCCCTGCTTCTCCATCTGCTCGATCAGCTTGGCGGCGCGGTTGTAGCCGATCTGGAGATGGCGCTGGACGAAGGAGGTCGAGGCCTTGCCCTCGCGCGCGACCAGCGCCACCGCCTGGTCGTAGAGGCCCTTCTCGCCGTCCCCGGCGCCGGCGAGGCCGGGCATCGGCGGCATGTCCTCCTCGTCCACCGGCTCGGTCACCTCCTCGACGTAGGCGGGCTCGCCCCGTTCGCGCAGCCAGGCCACCACCTCCTCCACCTCGCCGTCGGACACGAACGGGCCATGGACCCGGGTGATGCGCCCGCCACCCACCATGTAGAGCATGTCGCCCTGGCCGAGCAGCTGTTCGGAGCCCTGCTCGCCGAGGATGGTGCGGCTGTCGAACTTGCTGATCACCTGGAAGCTGATGCGGGTGGGGAAATTCGCCTTGATGGTGCCGGTGATGACATCGACCGAGGGCCGCTGCGTCGCCATGATGACGTGGATGCCGGCGGCGCGCGCCATCTGCGCCAGCCGCTGCACCGCGGCCTCGATCTCCTTGCCCGCGACCATCATCAGATCGGCCATCTCGTCGATGACGACGACCAACAGCGGCAGGGGCGCGAGCGCGAGTGGCTGGTCCTCGAACAGCGGCCGCCCGGTCTCGGAATCGAAGCCGGTCTGCACCCGGCGGGTCACCACCTCGCCCTTGGCGCGCGCGTCCGCCACCCGGTCGTTGTAGCCGCCGATGTTGCGCACGCCGAGCTGACTCATCGCGCGATAGCGCCGCTCCATCTCGCGCACGGTCCATTTCAGCGCGGTCACCGCCTTGGCCGGCTCGGTCACCACCGGGGCCATCAGGTGGGGAATGCCGTCATAGACCGAAAGCTCGAGCATCTTGGGGTCGATCAGGATCAGCCGGCACTCGTCGGGCGAGAGGCGGAAGAGCAGCGAGAGGATCATGGCGTTGACGCCGACCGACTTGCCCGAGCCGGTGGTGCCGGCGATGAGCAGATGCGGCATCCGCGCGAGATCGGCCATCACCGGCGCGCCGCCGATATCCTTGCCGAGCGCGAGCGCGAGCCGGGCCTGGTTGGCCGCCCACGCCTCGCTGCCCAGCAACTCGGAGAGGAACACCGTTTCGCGCCGCGCGTTGGGCACTTCGATACCGAGCACGTTGCGCCCGGGAACGGTCGCGATGCGCACCGCCACCACCGAGAGCGAACGCGCGACGTCGTCGGCGAGCCCGATGACCCGGGCCGAACGTATCCCCGGCGCGGGTTCGAGTTCATACAGCGTCACCACCGGACCGGGGTGGATGGCAACGATCCGGCCCTGCACCCCGTAGTCGCCGAGCACGGTCTCCAGCAGCCTTGCGTTGGCGGCGAGCGCGTCGGCCGAAGGGCCGCTGGTCTGGCGCGCCGGCGCCGGGCGCAGGAGTGCGAGCGGCGGGGTCCGCCAGCCCGGTTCGGCCAGGCCGAGACTCTCCTGGCGGGCGGCGGCGGCGGGCTTGAGACCGCGCGGCACGGCGCGCGCGGGGCGCGGGGCCGCCGGCGGGGCCACTCCGCCGATCGGGGGTTGCTCGATCGGCCCCTCGGCGGGGCCCCGGCGGCCGCGCACGAGGAATTCGGGAATGTCATCATCGGAAGGCTCGCGCCAGCCCGGCGCCGGCGGCGGACGGGAACGCGGCGGTCGGCGCAACAGAGCGAACAACGGCGCGAGGCGGCCGAGCAATCCGCCGCCACGGCGGGCCGCCCCGCGCGCGATGGCGACCGTTCCCCGCCCCGCGGCGCGCCACTCCCGGGGCGAGAGGGCGAGCGCGAAGAAGCCGAGCGCGACGGCCACGAGCGCCAGCAAACCGGTCGCGGCGAGCGCCCCGACCGGACCCGCGAGGCCGCCGAGGAACCCCCGCCAGGGCGGCCCGAGCATGGCCCCCACCACTCCGCCCGCGCCGGCAGGGACCGGCCAGGCGAGACCGCCGAACGGCGCTACCGAGAATGCCGCGGCGGCTAGCGGAACGGCCAGCAGCAAGGCCGCGACGCGCCACAACGGCCGGGCAACCCCGCCCCGCGCCGCCACCCGCCACGCCCAGGCGAGCAACGCCACCGCCGGCAGCACCGCAGCGGCACCGAACCCCTGCAACAGCAGATCGGCCACCACCGCGCCCGCCGGACCAGCGAGATTGGCGGCCGCACCCCCGGAGGCGGTGTCGAGCGACGGGTCCGCCGGATGGTAGCTGAACAGCGCCAGCAGCAGCGCGATACCGGCGAAACCGAGCAGGATGCCGCCCAGCCCGGCCAGCCGGCGCAGCACAAGCTGGCGGATGGCGGGAGAGGCGAGAGAGCGGGCTTCGGCAGCGACGTGCATGCAGGTTCCTTGGCGCGGGCGGGCGCGGGCTTGTCGTCCCGGTTCAAATCCTACTCCGAACCGGCTGATTCTGGGAACCTGGAGTTTGCCTCCCGCCAAAAATGCGGGGCGCGCCCCGGCCGGGCGCGCCCCTTGGGTGTCCGCAGCGCGGGCTCAGCCGAGCTGTTCGCCGTGCAGCGCGATGTCGAGACCCTCGCGCTCCTCCTCGGAGTTGACCCGCAACCCCATGGTGGCATCGATGACCTTGAGGATGATCAGCGAGCCGAGCCCGGAGTAGATCAGCGCCGTCAGCACCCCGATCACCTGGTGCCCGAACTGCGCCATCCCGCCGGGAAGCTGGGGCGCGGAGACGAAGCCCTTGTAGGCGAAGACACCGGTCAGCAGCGCCCCGATGATGCCGCCGATGCAGTGGACGCCGAAGGTATCGAGGCTGTCGTCGTAGCCGAAGGCGTGCTTCATCGAAGTCGAGGAGAAGTAGCACAGCACACCGGCGACGAGGCCGATGATCACCGAAGGTGTCGGCAGCACGAAGCCCGAGGCCGGGGTGATGGCAACGAGGCCGGCGACCGCACCCGAGGCGATGCCGAGCACCGAGGGCTTGCCCTTGGTGATCCACTCCGCGAACATCCAGCCCATCGCGGCGGCGGCGGTGGCGATCTGCGTCACCGTCATCGCCATGCCGGCGCGCGGGCCGGAAGTGACGGCGGAACCGGCGTTGAACCCGAACCAGCCTACCCACAAGAGCGCGGCGCCGATCACCGCATAGGCGACGTTGTAGGGCGACATGTTCTCCGAGCCGTAGCCCACGCGCTTGCCGAGCACGAGAGCGGACATCAGACCCGCGATGCCGGCGTTGATGTGCACGACGGTGCCGCCGGCATAGTCCTCGACCCCGAGCGCTCCTTCCCAGCCCGTCGCGCTCCACACCCAGTGCGCGATCGGGCTGTAGATGAGCAGCGACCAGGCGACCATGAACACGCACATCGAGCTGAATTTCATGCGGTCGGCGAAGGAACCGCAGATCAGCGCCGGAGTGATGATGGCGAACGTCATCTGGAACATCATGTAGACGGACTCGGGGATGGTCGGCGCCAGCTCGAACCCGGCCTTGTCGTAGGTCGCGCCCATCCCGTTGAGCAGGAAGCGCGAGAGATCGCCGATATAGGGCTTGAAGGCGCCGACACCGTCGGTGAAAGCGAGGCTGTAGCCCGCGAACCACCAGGTCAGCGTGACCAGGCAGGTGATGGCGAAGGACTGCATGATGGTCGCCAACACGTTCTTCTTGCGCACCATGCCGGCGTAGAACAGGGCGAGGCCGGGAATGGTCATCATCAGCACCAGCGCGGTGCTGGTTAGCATCCAGGCGGTATCACCCGGGCTGAGTTTGGGCGGCGGGCTCGCCGCCAGCGCAGGATGGGCGAACAGGACGGCGGCGCCGGCCGCCAGAGCGGTGCTCCAAAGGCCGCACGCCCGCAGGCGGGTGAGTCTCTTCATTGCTTGTTCCTCTAAAGGGCCTGCGCGTCGAGTTCGCCGGTGCGAATCCGCACTGCGTGCTCGACGTCGACCGTGAAGATCTTTCCGTCGCCGATCGCCCCCGTCCGGCTCGAACGGGTGATCGCCTCGATCACCGCATCGGCGAGGTCGGCGGGAACCACCACTTCGATCTTGACCTTGGGCAGAAAGCTCACGTGGTATTCCGCGCCGCGGTAGATCTCGGTCTGGCCCTTCTGGCGACCGAATCCCTTCACCTCGGAGACGGTGAGACCCTGGACCCCCAGACCGGTCAGGGCTTCCCGAACCTCCTCGAGCTTGAAGGGCTTGATTATGGCCATGATCAACTTCATCGAGCGGTCCTTCCTCCTTCTGCGCCTTCCCGTCCGCCCCCGACGGGAGGCAACGTATCCCCCCGACAACCAAGAAGCGTGCCAGCGGTTCGCAGCGCCTTCGCGCGGCGGCCGGAAGGCTGGCGCCGGCCGCGCCGGCGGCGCACAATGGGGCCGTGCCGTCCCGCTCTGCACTCGGTTTGGGCAAGCAACGGGCGGGCAGCGCACAATTCTTGGGCAGAAGAGAGCTTGGGCAGAAGGAGGAAGCCGCCGGTGCATGAGCCCCGTCGAACCATCCCCGGTCAAACCATCGACTCCGAGATCGACGTCGCCGTGGTCGGCGCGGGGCCGGTGGGGGGCGCGCTGGCCTGCCACCTCGCTCGCGGCGGCCGGCGCGTCGTGGTGATCGACCGTGCCGCCCTGCCGCCCATGGAACACCCCGATTTCGACGGCCGCGCCTACGCCATCGCTGCCGGCAACCAGCGCTTCCTGGCCGAAGCCGGGCTATGGGACGGCCTGCCCTTCACCCCCTGCCCGATCGAGCAGATCCGGGTGAGCGACGGCCGCCCCGGCCGCCCGCCTTCGCCGCTGTTTCTCCACTTCGACCACGCGGAGGCGAACACCGGCCCCTTCGGCTGGATCGTCGAGGCGCGCAGCCTGCGCATCGCGCTCAATGCGGCCCTCGCCGCCACCCCGGGGCTCACCGTGTTCGCCCCGGCGGCGGTGCAGGTGCAGCGGCAGGCGGAGGGAGCGAACATCGAGATCGCCGGCGGGCCGCGGCTGGCGGCGCGGCTGGTGGTCGCGGCCGAGGGGCGGGCGAGCCCGCTGCGCGAGGCGGCGGGCATTCCCGTCACCCGCATTCCCTACCGCCAGAGCGGGCTGGTCGCGGCGATCGCGCACGAGCGGGACCATCGCAATGTCGCGCTCGAACATTTCCTCCCCGGTGGCCCCTTCGCCCAACTGCCGATGAGCGGCACCGAGGATGCTCCCCATCTCTCCGGCATCGTCTTCACCGAGCGCACGGCGACGGCGGAGCGCCTGCATCGCCTGCCCGACGCGGCCTTCACGGCGGAGGTGGCGCGCCGGCTCGGCCACCATCTCGGCGCCATCCGTCTGGTCGGCAAACGTTGGTGCTATCCGCTCTCGGCCATGCACGCGGCGCGCTATTTCGACACCCGCCTGGCCCTGGTCGGCGATTCCGCCCACGGAGTGCACCCGATCGCGGGGCAGGGACTGAACCTAGGGCTGCGCGATGCGGCAGTGCTGGCGGAGCTGATCCTGGCCGGCGGAGATCCCGGCAGCGAGGGCCTGCTGCGCGCCTACCAGGCAGCGCGGCGCGGGCCCAACCTCCTGATGCTGGCCGCGACCGATGCGCTGGATCGGCTCTTCTCCAACGACAATCCGGCGATCCGCCTGGCCCGTGACCTCGGCATCGCCGCGGTCCATCGGGCGCCACCGCTCAAGCGTTTCTTCATCCGCCGGGCGATGGGCTGAACCGACCGGGCATCCATCGAGCCGTGAGGCGCCAAGCGGACGGCCAAAAGAGGGTGCCGGCCGAACGCGGCAGAAGCGCGGGCGGCCATGAGAGCGGGCGGCAGAGAGCGGTCAGAAGCCTTCGCGCTCGATCCGCTTGCGCTCGAGCTTGCGGGCGCGGCGGACGGCCTCGGCGGCCTCGCGGGCGCGGCGTTCGGAGGGTTTCTCGTAGTGGCGGCGGAGTTTCATTTCGCGGAAGATGCCTTCACGCTGCATCTTCTTCTTGAGCGCCTTGAGCGCCTGATCGACGTTGTTGTCGCGAACCAGAACCTGCACCGGGCTTGCCTCTCCGCAATGGCACCAGCGCGCCGATAGCGGGGCGCGCATTCCGCCCCCGGATCCGCCTCCGAATCCCGGGAGGCCGGCGATATAGCACGTGCCCACGCTCTCGCCAAAGCCCTTTTCTCTCCCTATTTTCGCGCCATGGCGCTGCTCAAGATCGCCCGCATGGGCCACCCGGTGCTGCTCCGCCGGGCCGATCCGGTGGCGGACCCCGCCGCCCCCGAAATCCGCCGGCTGGTCGCCGACATGATCGAGACCATGATCGACGCCAAGGGCGTGGGGCTCGCCGCGCCCCAGGTGCACGTGCCCTTGCGCCTCTTCGTCTTCCGCATTCCCCCCGCACGCGCCGGGGCCGGCGGGGAGGACGGGGAACTGGCGGCGGGCGCGCTGATCAACCCGGTGCTCACGCCCCTCGGCGAGGAGACCGCGGCGGGCTGGGAGGGCTGCCTTTCCATCCCCGGGCTGCGCGGGGTGGTGCCGCGCCACGCCCGGGTGCACTATGCGGGGGTCGACGAGACCGGCACCCCGGTCTCGCGCACCGCGTCCGGCTTCCACGCCGTCGTGGTACAGCACGAGAACGACCATCTGGACGGGATCCTCTACCCCATGCGCATGACCGATCTCTCCCGCTTCGGCTTCGTCGAGGAACTGGCGGAGGCGGCCGCCGCGCCCCCGGTGGCGCGGGCATGAGCGTGGCGGAAGACCCGGGGCCGGGCGAGCAGGCGGCGCTGATCGAGGCGCTCCTGGTCCATGTGCCCTTCGACGGCTGGACGCGCCGCGCCCTGCGCCACGCGCTCGCCGATCGCGGCGCCGATCCGCATGATGCGGCGGGGCTTTTCCCCCGCGGTGCCACCGAAATGGTCGCCGCCTACGCCGCCTGGGCCGACCGGCGGATGGCCGAGGACACCGCCGCGGCCGATCTCGCGGGGCTCGGGCTGACCCGGCGGGTGCGAGCGGTGATCGCGCTGCGGCTCGCCCGCAACCGCCCCTACAAGGAAGCGGTGCGGCGCGCGCTCGCGGTGCTGGCACTGCCTGCCAATGCCCCCGCCGCGCTGCGCATCACCGGCGCCACCGTGGACGCCATCTGGCACGCGGCGGGCGACCGTTCGGCAGATTTCTCCTGGTACACCAAGCGCGCGATCCTCGCCGCGGTGTGGACCGCGACCCTCCTCTACTGGCTGCGCGACAGCAGCGCGGAGGACGAGGCGACGCTCGCCTTCCTCGACCGCCGCCTCGCCGGCATCGGGCGGATCGGCAAGCTGCGCGGCAAGCTCGCCGGCGCGATGGAGAGGGTTCGGCCGGCGCGCTTTCGCCCCGGCTGAGCGATGGTAGGGCTCGCCGCCAAGCTCGGGTTTCTCGCCACCGCCTTTCTCGGGCTCGCCGCCGCCTGGATCCGGGTCGAGGGGCAGACCGGGCGGCGCCGGAAGGGTGGCGTCGCGCAGGAGCCCGCGTTCCTGCTCGGCGTCGGTGCCGCCTGCCTCGGCGCCGGCCTGCTGATCCTCACCGTCGTCTTCCGCAACATGATGCACCTGGCAGGCACCCTCACCGAGGTCGCGCTGCCACTGCTCTCCGCGACCCTGCTCGCCGCCACCCTCACCCTGCTCGTGCAGGTGATCCGGCGCACCTCCCGTGAGGCGCGCGGACGCGGCTGGCGGATTTGAACCCGGGTGAACAGCGCGGCGTCGCGCTCAGGAATGTTCCTCGTCGAGCGCGTAGCCTGCCGCGCGCACCGTGCGCACGACGTCGGGCTCACCCTCGCCGTTGATCGCCTTGCGCAGCCGGCGGATGTGGACATCGACGGTGCGCGGCTCGACATGGATCTCGCGCCCCCAGACCGCGTCGAGCAACTCCTCCCGCGAGAAAACCCGGCGAGGATGCTGGAGGAAGAATTCGAGCAGACGGAATTCGGTGGGGCCGAGATGGATGGCGCGGCCGTTGCGGCTGACACGGTGAGCCGCGACGTCGAGCACGAGGCCATGGAACTGCAACGGCCCGCCCGCACTCACCGTCTGCGAGCGGCGCAGCAGCGCGTGGATGCGCGCGATCAGCGCCTCGACCGCGAACGGCTTGGTGACATAATCGTCGGCGCCGGTGTTGAGCCCGCGCACCGCGTCCTGGTCCTCGGCGCGGGCAGTGAGCATGATGATCGGCAGATGGTGCGTCGCCGGACGACGGCGCAACTGGCGGCAGACCTCGATACCGGAAAGCGCCGGCAGCATCCAGTCGAGCAGCACGAGATCGGGCGGAGATTCACCGACCATGCGCAGCGCCGCCTCGCCATCTCCCGCCTCGGCGACACGAAACCCCTGCTTTTCGAGATTGTAGCGCAGCATGGTGGAGATCGCGGCCTCGTCCTCGACGACGAGCACGAGCGGCCGCAACAGGCTGGAAACTCCCTCGGGCACGGCGGCGGCTCCTTTGCGGTGGGCGGCAACACTCACGGACGAACCACGGCGAATGCCGAGGAGTCACCCTTCGGGCGGGTATCGGGCAGGCTCTCGCCGGTCACCGCGTAGAAAGCGATCTCGGCGATATTGGTGGCATGATCGCCGATGCGCTCGAGGTTCTTGGCGATGAACAGGAGATGCGTGGCGGCGGTAATGTTGCGCGGATCCTCCATCATATAGGTGACGAGTTCACGGAAGATCCCGTTGTAGACGGTATCGATCATCTGGTCCGAGCGCCAGACCTCGGTCGCCTTGGCGATATCGCTCTCCCCCACCGCATCGATGACGCGCTTGAGATTCTCCTGCACCAGGCGCGCCAGATGCGCGAGCCCGCCCATCGCCTGGGGCAGGCCGGCCTCGGCGAGCACATGGCTGCGCTTGGCGACGTTGGCCGCGTAGTCGCCGATCCGTTCGATATCGACGGTCATCTTGAGCGCCGCGACGACGGCGCGCAGATCGGCGGCGAGCGGCTGGCGCAGCGCCAGAACGCGGATCGCGAAGGCCTCGATCTCGCGCTCGAGCGCATCGACCTTGCGGTCCTCGGCGACCGCGAGATCGGCCGCGGCAAGATCGTGGGCGAAGATCGCCCGCGCGGCGAGTGCGAGTTCGTTCTCCACGATGCCGCCCATGGTGGCGAGCATCGAACGCAGGCGAGCGAGCTCCTGTTCGAAGCTTTTCACGATGTGCTCGCTGGTCTCCGCCATCGCGCCCTCCCGTTCAGCCGAAGCGGCCGGTGATGTATTCCTGGGTGCGCCTCTCGCGCGGGGCAGTGAAGATCTGCGCCGCCGGACCGAACTCCACCAGCTCGCCCATGTAGAGAAAAGCCACCTGGTCGGTGCAGCGCGCCGCCTGCTGCATGTTGTGGGTTACCATCACGATGGTGAATTCGCGCTTGAGTTCGTCCACCAGCTCCTCGATGCGCAGCGCACTGATCGGGTCGAGCGCGCTCGTCGCCTCGTCGAGCAGGATGACCTCGGGGCGCACAGCGATCGAGCGGGCGATGCACAACCGCTGCTGCTGGCCGCCCGAAAGTCCCTGCGCCGGGCTGCGCAACCGGTCCTTCACTTCCTCCCACAGCGCGGCCTTGGAGAGCGACCACTCCACCCGTTCTTCGAGAGCGGCGCGCCCGAGCCGCTCGTGCAGCTTCACCCCGAAGGCGATGTTGTCGTAGATCGACATCGGGAACGGGGTCGGGCGCTGGAACACCATGCCGACGCGCGAGCGCAACCGCATCCGGTCGGTTCCCGGCGCGAGAATGTTCTCGCCATCGAGCAGCACCTCGCCGGTCGCGCGCTGGCCGGGATAGAGATCATACATCCGGTTCAGCACCCGCAGCACGGTCGATTTTCCGCAACCCGAGGGCCCGATCAGCCCGGTCGCCTGGCGATCGGGGATGTCGAAGCTGATGCCCTTGAGCGCGTGGGTGGCGCCGTAGAAGAAATCCAGCGCGCGCAACGAAAGCCGCGCCGGAAGGCGCGCATCGGCCGGCGCAGGCGCGGCGAGCGCCGTGCTGATGCTGTCCGCCGTGCTCATGCTGTCCATGATCCGTCCCAGCCGCAGCCCCGCCGCCCTGCCCCGACCATCATCGTCCTCGCCCGCCCCGGCCGCCTTGTCACACTGTCACAATAGCCGCCATCGGCCACCGAAACTTGTCGGTTCGATGAAGCTTCAATGACACTCGTCCCTGACCTGACCTTACCTGACCTGACCTGACCTGGCCCCGCCCGGCGCCGGCCCGCCGCGGGTCAGCCCGCCGGGCGGTCGAGATCGACCATCCGCAGATAGGGGCGCAGCGCCCGCCATCCCTGGGGAAAGCGCAGCCTGGCCTCCTCGTCCGACAGGCTGGGGGCGATGATCGCCGCCTCACCCGGGCGCCAGTTGGCCGGGGTCGCGACCTTGAAGCGGTCGGCGGTTTGCAGCCCATCCACGGCGCGCAGGATCTCGTCGAAATTGCGCCCGAGGCTCGGCGGATAGGTCATGATCAGGCGCACCTTCTTGGCGGGATCGATGACGAAGACGCTGCGCACCGTCACCGCCGGGTCGGCCTCGGGATGGACCATGCCGTAGAGATTGGCGACCCTGCGGTCGGCGTCGGCGAGAACGGGAAAGTTCAGCGCCTGGCCCTGGGTCTCTTCGATATCCTTGGCCCAGTCGCGGTGGCTGTCGGCGGGATCGACGGAGAGCCCGAGCACCTTCACCCCGCGACGGTCCCACTCCGGCTTGAGGCGGGCGACGGTCGCGAGCTCGGTGGTGCAGACCGGGGTGAAATCCTTGGGATGGCTGAACAGCACCCCCCAGCTTACGCCCAGCCACTCGTGGAAGCGGAGGCGGCCGATGGTGCTGTCCTGCTCGAAGTCGGGGGCGATCTGCCCAAGTTCGATGGTCATGGAGAGTCCTTGGTTTGCCGTGTCGGGGGGGATGGAAGGGACCGGGCCAGCCTGACCCGCGCTGCGCTCCGCCGCTGGTGGGCGCGAGAGGGATCGAACCTCTGACCCCCACCGTGTCAAGGTGGTGCTCTCCCGCTGAGCTACGCGCCCACGATGGCGGCGCTTCTAGCGCCGGCACACGGGCGCGGCAAGGGCGGCGGCGGGAGATCGTGACAGATCGCGGAAGGTCCGCTTGAATGGGTCATGAGCTTCGATTTCGTGCCGGTGGCGGCGGCCGCGGCGCCTTTCTCGGTCCTGCCGGCAGCCGAGCCGGAGGGAGCGGTGGTGCTCGTGTCCGCCCATTCGGGCCGGGCCTATCCGCCCGAGTTCCTGGCCGCCGCGGCGCTCGATGCGCACAGCCTGCGCCTGAGCGAGGACGGGTTCGTGGACGAACTCTTCGCCGCCGCGCCCGCCGCCGGGGCGGCGATGCTCCGCGCCCATTTTCCGCGCGCCTGGTGCGACGCCAACCGTGAGCCGTTCGAACTCGACCCTGCGATGTTCGAGGACGCGCTCCCCGCCCACGCCAACACCGCGAGCCCCCGGGTGGCCGCCGGGCTCGGCACCATCGCCCGGGTGGTCGCCTCGGGCCAGCCGATCTACCGGCGCAAGCTTCGCTACGCCGAGGCGGAGGCGCGGCTGCGCTCGTGCTGGCGGCCCTTCCATGCCGCTCTCGCCGCGCTGATCGGGGAGCGGCTCGAGCGTTTCGGTGCCTGTCTCGTGCTCGATTGCCACTCCATGCCGGCGGACGGAACCGGCAGCGGGGCGGAGGTGGTGCTCGGCGACCTCCATGGCACTTCCTGCGCCCGCACCATCACCGCGGCGGCCGAGCGGCTGGCGGGGGCGGCGGGCTTCGCGGTCCGCCGCAACGACCCCTACGCCGGCGGCTACATCACCCGCGCCTACGGGCGGCCGCAGGGGGGCGTGCATGTGCTGCAACTGGAAATCGCCCGCAGCCTCTATATGGATGAGCGGCGGATCGAGAAGTTGCCCGGTTTCGACGGCGTTGCGGCGCGGATCGGAGAGGTGGCGAGAGCGCTGGCCGGCGCCGCCCCCAGGCTGCTCGGCCTGGATTGAGCGCGCGCTCGCGTTGGACGCGCGACCGCGGCGCAAAAAAAAGGCGGTGCCAGAGGCACCGCCAAGTTTAGGGAGGAAACGTCCAAGAAGCAGGAAGGAAGCTGTGCTCCCTTGCTGCGATGCACAAGATAGGGACTCGCCCACCGTCTGGCAAGACCTTTTTTGCAGCGCAGCATCGTGAACCCCGCATAAAACGGGCGCCACCCCACCGCGGGTCGTTGCCGGCAAGAATTGGCTAACGATTCCCTGCGACAACCGCCGCATGCGGGTCTCCGGCCGAACCCTGGCCCTCGCCTTTGCGGTTGCCGGCGCCCTCGCCCCCGCGGCCGGCACCTCGGCGCGGGCGGCGCTCGCCCTCGGCTTCGCCGCCGGCAGCCCGATCACGGCGGTGGGGCAACTCTGCCGCAGCGCCATCGCGGCGGCCGAGGTCGCTTATGGAATCCCTCCGCAACTGCTCGCCGCCATCGCCGACGTGGAGACCGGGCGGCGGGACCCGGTGAACGGGCGCATCAGCCCCTGGCCCTGGACGATCGATGCCCGCGGCCAGGGTCACTTCTTCGTGAACAAACCGGCGGCGGTCGCTGCCGTGGCGCAGTTGCAGGCGGCCGGCGTGCACACCATCGACGTCGGCTGCCTGCAGGTCGATCTGCGTCACCACCCGCACGCCTTCCCCTCGCTTGCCGTGGCCTTCGACCCGGTCGCCAACGCGAACTATGCCGCGGGCTTCCTGCGCCGGCTGCATGACCGTCTGGGCAGCTGGCCAGCCGCGGCGGCGGCCTACCATTCCATGACCCCGGCCCTCGGCGCCTCCTACGAGGCCAAGGTGATGGCGGCCTGGCCGATGGATCGGCGGCTGGCCGGGCTGGCACCGCCGGCCGGCCTGCCCGCGGCCTCGGTGGCGCCAGGCACCATCCTCCCGCCCTTCCGGACCGCGCTCGGCCCGCTCATCATCCCCAGTCTGCAGCCACCGCCGCGCATCATCCGCCTCCCGCAGGTGGCCGGAGTGGCGTCCCCGGGCAAGGGGCTGGCGGCGTATCGACGCGCACCCATTGCTCGCACGAGCGGAATGCGGCGCACCCGCTGAGAGCCTCTGCCCCGCCACGATCGGCAGACGGCGTTTCCCTTCGAAATATTGAACAAATCCGAAATCTCCACCTTGCCTTCGCGACATTTTTTCGCCACAGTGCGGCTCCTGGACGGAGCAAATCCGCCAGCACCGCCAGATAGCCAAGTTTAGGGACAGGGAAGCGAGGCCACTCGCAGGGAAGATCGGCTTGGGCCGATCTTCCCGCTTGCGGCAACCCGCACCAGGGCAACAGTTCGACACACTTGCCGCATGGCGGAGCGGGCGCGCGCGCCTTAGGATGCCCGCATGGGATCGATCCGGCTCCACGGGGAAACGGCGAAGCTGTGCCACATCGCAGGCCGGTCGCTCTTTCTCGCCATCCTCCTCGTCCTGCCCCCCGGTGCCCGCGCCGCCCCGGCCGCCGCGCCCACACCCGTGCCGGTGCGCGCGGCGGTCGTCGCACCCCGGGATCTGCGGGTCACGCTGCAAGGCCTCGGCACCGTGCAGGCGACGCGCACCGTGCAGGTGCGCGCCCAGGTCGGCGGCATGCTCACCCGGGTCCTGTTCCGTGAAGGGGCGGAGGTCAAAAAAGGCGCGCTGCTCGCCGAAATCGACCCCCGCCCCTTCCAGGCGGCACTCGACGCAGCGCTCGCCAAGCGTGCCCAGGACGCCGCCCAGCGCGCCAACGCCGAGCGCGACCTCGCGCGCTTCCGCTCGCTCGCCGCCCGAAGCTTCGCCTCGCGCCAGCAGGTCGATACCCAGCGCTCTCTGATCGCGCAGTTGACCGCGCAGATCGCCGCCGACCGCGCCAACATCGAGGCAGCGCTCCTGAACCTCTCCTTCACCCGCATCACCGCGCCGATCTCCGGTCGCCTTGGGCTGCGCCTGCTCGATCCCGGCAACCTGGTGACCGCGAGCGGCGCCGCGCCGATCGTCACCATCGCCGAGATCCATCCCATCGCGCTGGTGTTCTCTCTGCCCCAGCAGGATCTGCCCGCGGTGATCGCGGCGATGCGGGTGGGCAGGCTCGCCGTGGATGCGCTGCCAGCGGGCGGCGGGGCCACCCTCGACCGCGGCCGGCTGGTGACCATCGACAACACGATCGACTCCGCCACCGGCACCTTCCGGCTGAAGGCGAGCTTCCCCAATCCGGCCGACCGGCTCTGGCCCGGCCAACTGGTGACCGGCCGGTTGCTGCTGCGCCGCCTGCACGCCGTCCTCGCGGTGCCCGAGGCCGCCCTCCAGCACGGGCCGGACGGGCTCTTCGTCTATGTCATCGGCGCCGACGGCAAGGTGGCGCGCCAGGCGGTCACAGTCGGTGTGGAGGATGGCGGGCTGGCCGAGGTGCGCAAGGGCCTCGCGGCCGGCGCGCGGGTGGTGGTCTCGGGCGCCTCGCGGCTCGCGGACGGGGTCGCGGTACGGGTGGAAGCGGGGGCGGGGAAGGCGTGAACATCTCCGCCCCCTTCATCGCCCGCCCGGTCGCCACCACCCTGCTGATGCTGGCGGTGATCCTCGCCGGCATCGCCGCCTATCCGCTGCTGCCCGTCGCCGCCCTGCCGCAGGTCGATTTCCCCACCATCGTGGTGAACGCGAAGCTGCCCGGGGCCTCCGCCGAGACCATGGCGGCGACCGTCGCGGCACCGCTCGAGCGACAGTTCGCCCAGATTTCCGGCGTCGACCAGATGAGTTCGGTCAGCGTGCTCGGCTCCACCCAGGTCACGGTGCAGTTCGTCCTCGGTCGCAGCATCGACGCCGCGGCCCAGGACATCGCCGCCGGAATCAATGCCGCCGCCGGGCAGTTGCCCAAGGATCTTCCCGCACCCCCCTCCTACAACAAGCAGAACCCGGCGGACGTGCCGATCCTGATCATGGCGCTCACCTCCCGCGCCCTGCCGCTCACCGCCGTCTCCGACTATGCAGACAATATCCTCGCCCAGCACATCTCGCAGTTTCCTGGCGTCGGCTCGGTCGATATCGGCGGCCAGCAGAAGCCGGCCATCCGCATCGAGGTCGATCCGGCGCGGCTGGCGGCGATGGGCCTCACGCTCGAGGACGTGCGCACGATGCTGGTCAACGCCAGCGTCGATGCGCCCAAGGGCACGATCGACACCGCCCGGCGCAGCTACGCCGTCACCGCCAACGACCAGCTCACCCGCGCCCGCCAGTACGACAACCAGATCCTCGCCTGGCGCAACGGTGCGCCGATCCGCATCCGCGACATCGGGCGCGCGATGGTGGGGCCGGAGAACCGCCAGCTCGCCGCCTGGCAGGATGCGAAGCGGGCGGTGCTGCTCATCGTCCACCGCCAGCCGGGCGCCAACGTGATCGCGACGGTCGATGCGATCAAGCAGGCGCTGCCCAGCCTGCAGGCAGCGATTCCGCCGGCGATCCATCTGCGCATCGTCTCCGACCGCACGGTGGTGATCCGCGCCTCGATCGCGGAAGTGCAGTTCTCGCTGCTGCTCTCGATCGCGCTCGTGGTGATGGTGATCCTGGTCTTCCTGCGCAGCCTATGGGCGACGCTCATCCCCGCACTCACCGTGCCGGTGGCGCTGGCCGGCACTTTCGCCGCGATGGATGCGCTCGGCTACAGCCTCGACAATCTCTCGCTGATGGCGCTGACGGTTTCGGTGGGCTTCGTGGTGGACGATGCCATCGTCATGCTCGAGAACATCCACCGCCACGTCGAGCAGGGCATGACCCCGCTCGCCGCCGCCCGCCAGGGCTCGGCGGAGATCGGCTTCACCATCGTCTCGATCAGCGCCTCGCTCATCGCGGTCTTCATCCCGATCCTGTTGATGGGCGGGATCGTCGGCCGGCTCTTCCGCGAGTTCGCGGTGACGCTGAGCATGGCGGTGCTGGTCTCGGCCGCGGTCTCGCTGACGCTGACTCCGATGCTCGGCGCGCGCTTCCTGCGCCGCCACGGCGCGCGCCACGGCGCCTTGTTCAATCTCTTCGAGCGCTTCTTCGCGGCCCTGCTCGGCGGCTACCGCCGCCTGCTCGATCTCGCTCTGCACCACTCCCGCATCACGCTGCTGCTGTTCTTCGCCACCGTCGCTGCCTCCATCGGCGTCTTTCTCGCCATCCCCAAGGGGTTCTTTCCCGCCGAGGATACCGGGCTGATCATCGCCATCGCGCAAGGCGGGCAGGACGTCTCGTTCCAGCGCATGGCCGCGCGGCAGTTGAAGGTGATGCGCATCGTGCTCGCCGACCCCGCAGTCGCGCATCTCTCCTCGAGCCTCGGCGGCGGCATCGCCGGGCAGAGCAACAACACCGGGCGGCTGTTCATCACGCTCAAACCCTTCGCCAGCGGACGCGCCTCGGCGCCCGCGGTGATCGCGCGGCTACGGCCGAAGCTCGCCGCCCTGCGCGGGGTCTCCGTGTTCATGCAGTCGGCGCAGGATCTGACCATCGGCGCCCGCGTCGCGCGCACTCAGTACCAGTACACGCTGGAGGACCCCGATCTCGCCGAACTCTACCGCTGGGCGCCGCGGGTGCTCGCCGCGTTCCAGAAACTGCCCTCCCTGCGCGACGTCGCGACCGACCAGCAGATGGCCGGCCTCACCGCCGCGCTCACCATCGACCGTCAGCAGGCGGCGCGGCTCGGGGTCACTCCGGCCGCGATCGACGCCGTGCTCTATGATGCGTTCGGCCAGCGCCAGGTCGCGCAATATTTCACCCAGGTCAATTCCTACCACGTGATCCTCGAAGTCGCGCCGCGCTTCGCCCAGCGGCTCGCGACGCTCGGCGATCTCTACGTCGCCGGCAGCGCCGGCGCGGTGCCGCTGTCCTCCGTGGTGACGCTCTCCACGCTGCCGGTGGCGCCGATCTCGATCAGCCACCAGGGCCAGTTCCCCGCGGTCACGCTTTCCTTCAACCTCGCGCGCGGCGCCGCACTCGGCCAGGCGGTGGGCGAGATCAACCGCGCGATGGCCGCGCTCGGCACGCCGGTGACGCTGCAAGGCTCCTTCCAGGGTGCCGCGCAGGCCTTCCAGCAATCGCTGGCGAGCGAGCCGCTCCTGATCGCCGCCGCACTCGTCGCAGTGTACATCATCCTCGGCATGCTCTACGAAAGCTTCCTGCTTCCGCTTACCATTCTCTCCACCCTGCCGTCCGCGGGGCTGGGCGCGCTGCTGACGCTGATGGCGGTCGGAACCGATTTCACCATCATCGGGCTGATCGGCATCATCCTGCTCATCGGCATCGTCAAGAAGAACGGGATCATGATGGTGGATTTCGCCATCACCGCCGAACGCACGCGCGGGCTCTCGCCGCACGAGGCGATCCGCGAGGCCTGTCTGCTGCGCTTCCGCCCGATCATGATGACGACGATGGCGGCGATGCTCGGCGGCGTGCCGCTCATCCTGCTCGGCGGCGCGGGACACGAATTGCGCCGCCCGCTCGGGCTCGCCATCGTCGGCGGGCTCGCGGTCAGCCAGGCGCTGACGCTGCTCACCACCCCGGTGGTCTATCTCGCCCTCGACCAGATGCGAGCCCGCTTCGCCCCCGCCCGCGCGGCCCGGGTTCCGCGGCTGGCCAAGGGCATGGGCGCGCTCGGAGATTGAGAGCCGCTGCCAGCGTATATTGATCGGATTTTTTGCGCCCCGTTCTGGACCGCCTGCCCGCGGCCATGGCATGATCCGCCCCGATCGGGCGGAAAGCCCGAGCCAGAGGGAGGAAATCATGACCATGGAATGGACAAGGCGGCGGATTCTCGGCTCCACCGCAGCCGGACTCGCCGGCGTCGGGCTGGCAGAGGCCGGCGCCCTTCCGGCCGAGGCCGCGGGCAAGCAGCTCAAAATTGCGCTCTCGAACTCCTTCATCGGCAACAAGTGGCGCATCGAGATGGAGAATCTCTTCAAGGCCGCGTTGCAGATGGAACCCTACAAGTCCCAGGTCGAGGGCAGCTACTTCAACTCCGGCAACGACGTCTCCAAGCAGTCCCAGCAGATGGCGAACCTGATCGCCCAGCGGGTCGACGCCATCGTGATCGACGCCGCGTCGCCCACCGGCCTCAACGGCATCATCAAGCAGGCGACCGACCGCGGCATCCTCGTCGTCTCCTATGACAACGTCGTCACCGCCCCCTCGGCGCTCAAGGTCAACACCGACCAGTTCGTCTTCGGCAAGACGCTCGCGGAGTGGCTGGTCAAGCACATGGGCGGCAAGGGCAACGTCATCATGGTCACCGGCGTCGCCGGCACCTTCGTCGACCAGCAGCGCAACAAAGGCGCGGAGAGTGTCTGGGCCGCCAACCCCGGCATCAAGGTGGTCAACCGCTACACCGGGATGTGGGACTCCTCGACCGCGGAGCGCAACACCGCTTCCCTGCTGCCCAGCCTGCCCAAGATCGACGGCATCTGGTGCCAGGGCGGCACGGACGGCGTGCTGAAGGCCTTCCTCAAGGCCGGCCGCCCGCTGCCCCCCACCGCTGGCGAGGCGGAGAACGGCTTCCGCAAGTTCATGGTCGGCTACATGGGTCACAAGATCCAGGGGATCTCCATCGGCCAGCCCCCCTACCTGGTCCTCGTCGCCCTCGAACTCGCCCGCCAGGTGCTGCAGAAGACCTACCCCAGGAAGGATATTTCCATCCCCTTCCCCTACGTCACCGAAAAGACCGTCAAGGTCGGCACCACCGTCTTCCCCAAGCTGCCCGACAGTTTCTTCGCGGACTTCACCGACAGCGGACCCCACGCGACGGTGAAAATCTGCGTCGATGCCGCCCTGCACGGCACCCCCTGCGCCGGCAGCCTCGCGGTGCATCTGCCCAAAGCCTGACGTTGTTCCTGGCCGGTCCAGGGGCTCCGCCCCTGGACCCCGTCGGGGCCGCCGGCCCCCGAACCCCCGGCCTTATGCCCAGCCGCCGTCCACGATGAAGTTCTGCGCGCTGACCAGGCGGCTGTCCTCCGCCGCGAGCCACAGCACCATGCGTGCGACATCCGCCGGATAGAGCTTCTCCTTCAGGCACTGATCGACCATCAACTGCCGCTCCGCCTCCGCCGTCAGCCACAGCGCCACCTGCCGCTCGGTCATGATCCAGCCGGGAATGACGCAGTTGGCGCGGATCTTCTGCGGCCCGAGGTCGCGGGCCAGCGCCCTCGTCAGCCCCTCCACCGCCGCCTTGCAGCTCTCGTAGATGGTCATGCGCGGCTGCGCGAGATGCCAGGAGATCGAGCCGAAATTGACGATCGACCCACCCCCTGCCGCCGCCATCCCCGGCGCCACCGCCTGGGCGAGGAAGAACTGGTGGCGCAGGTTGGTCGCCACCCGCTCGTCCCAATATTCGGGGGTGACGTCGGCGACCTCGTGGCGGTCATCGCGCGCGGCGTTGTTGACCAGCACCCGCGCCGGCCCGTGCGCCGCCGCCGCGGCCGCCACCGCCGCCCGCAGCGCGCCGACATCGCGCAGATCGCAGGGCAGGAACAACGGGCGCGGGCCGCTCGCGGCCAGCTTCTCGGCCAGCGCCGCCCCCGCCGCGGCGTCAAGATCGAGGAAGGCGACGCGGCTGCCCTGGGCCACGAAATGCTCGACGATCCCGGCCCCGATGCCGCTCGCGCCACCGGAAACCAGGACCGCGCGCCCGTTCAGGCTGGGATAGATCGCGAAATCGCTCATGCAAGCTCCTTTCGATGGTGGCCGGATCAGCCGGCGCGCCGGGCCGCGAAGCGCATCTCGACGGTGAAACGCTCGCCCGGCGCCAGCACCCGCGCGCCGGTATCCGCCTGGCCGGCGGCGGCGAGGCTGAAGGCATCGGGCACCTGGCTCACCGGCTCGAAGCAGAAATAGGGCTCGGGCGGCGGGGTATAGACGATGACATGGGAAAGCGGCTCCGAGCCGGTGATCTCGAGCGCAAGCCCATGCTCCGGCCAGGAGATCTCGGCGGTGCGCGCCCAGCCGGAAAATCCGTTGTCGAGATCGAGGTCGGCGACCAGGGCTCCCCGCGCGAAGGGCAGCCGCGCGGGATCGACCGGCGCGTACACCGTCGGCGCCATGCTGGCACGATCGACCTCCCAGATGCCCGCCAAGGCGGCACGGACCCGGCACTGCGGCGTGCGCGGGAAATAGGGGTGCTGGCCCAGCCCCGCCGGCATCGGCTCGGGGCCTTCATTGGTCAGCGTCATCTCCACCGTCAGCGCGTCCCCCTCCAGGCGAAACTCCTGTTGCGCCTGCCAGGCGTAGGGCCAGGTCGGCAGCGGCCCGCTGCCGAGCGCGAGCCGGGCCGCGGACGCGCCGGCCGCCACCACCTCCCACGGGGTGATCCAGCCCAGCCCATGGATCGGCATGGTGAATCCGGGATGGTTGAGCGCCAGCACGCGCGGCCCCGCAGGGCTCGCCAGGCGCGAGCCGATGATCCGCCCCGACCAGGGCACCAGCGGAAAGGACCCCATGGTGAGCGGATCGCGCGCGGCGAGGCCGGCCGCGGTCGCCGGGCGCATCAGCGCCACCGCACCCCCCTCGCCGAGCCAGTCGAAGCGGGCGATCGACCCGCCGGCCTCGGGCGCGAGTTCCAGGCGCAGCCGTCCCTGCTCCAAGACGAGGCTCATGGCGTTTCCCCCGAAAACGTTTGTGAACCGCGGCGCGGGCCGTCGGTGCAGGCGCGGCAGTCTTCGCGCCGGCGGGCCGGTGGCGTCAAGCCGGCGGTGCGGAGGGCTCCCCGGCGCGGCCGAGCACGCCCTGGAGAGCGTCGCGCAGCGCCTGCTCCTTGGAATGATCGAGCGAGGTGCGCAGCACGGTGCCGCCGACACCGGAAAGCTTCTCCAGCACCTTGTCGGTGGTCATCTTGCGCACCAGCACGAAGAGCGCGGCCTGGCCGGGACCGATCACGCCGGCGACGTCGCGCATGAACGCATCATTGATGCCGACATCGGTGAGCGCCCCGGCGAGCGCACCGCCCGCCGCACCGACCGCGGCGCCGAGCACCGGGTTGAGGAACAGCGCGCCGATCAGCATGCCCCAGAACCCGCCCGAAAGCGCCGCCGCGGTGGTGGGGTGGAACAGTTGGCTGAGCTTGACGTGGCCGGACTTGGTCTTGACCGCGACCACCGCGTCCTCGAGATCGACGAGGTAGGATTTCTGCATGTCGAGCAGCTTGGCGCGCACCGCGTCGGCCTCCTCTTCGGAGGAAAAGGCGATCACCAGGAGTTCGCTCATGTCGGGGGCCCCTTTTGCGCGCAGACGGCCCGGCAGGCTGGAACGCCCACCGGGCCGGCGTCAAGGGTGGCGCGCGAAACTCAGCGCTTGGAGAACTGGAAGCTCCGCCGCGCCTTGGCCTTGCCGTATTTCTTGCGCTCCACCACGCGCGGGTCGCGGGTGAGGAAGCCCGCCTTCTTGAGGATGCCGCGCAGGTCGGGCTCGTAGTGGGTCAGCGCCCGGCTGATGCCGTGGCGCAGCGCCCCGGCCTGGCCGGAGAGCCCGCCGCCGGCGACGGTGGAGAACACGTCGAACTGGTTGTAGCGGTCGGCGACCAGGAACGGCTGGGTGATCAGCATGCGCAGCACCGGGCGGGCGAAATAGGCCGCCGCCCGCTTGCCGTTGACCAGGATTTCGCCCTTGCCGGGGCGGATCCACACCCGCGCCACCGCGTTCTTGCGCCGCCCCGTGGCGTAGGAGCGGCCGAGAGCGTCGCGCTTGGGCTCGCGCGAGACCGCAGCCTCCGCGGCGGGGGGCGCCGCGACCGCGGCGAGGTCCTTGAGATCGGCGAGGGTACGGGTCTGGGACATCAGCCCCTCCGGTTCTTGGGGTTCATCGCGCCGACGTCGAGCGCGCGCGGGGTCTGGCCGGCGTGGGGGTGGTTCGCCCCGGCATAGACGTGCAGGTGGGTCATCTGCCGGCGCATCAGCGGCCCGCGGGTGATCATCCGTTCCACCGCCTTCTCGATCACCCGCTCCGGGTGGGCGCTGCCGAGGCGCTGGCGCATGGTGCGGCCCTTGATGCCGCCGGCGTAGCCGGTGTGGTAGTAGAACACCGCCTGGTCGAGCTTGTTGCCGGTCAGCCGCACCTTGTCGGCGTTGACCACCACCACATGGTCCCCGCAATCGACGTGGGGGGTGAAGGTCGGCTTGTGCTTGCCGCGCAGGCGGGCGGCGATGATGCTGGCGAGGCGGCCGAGCACCACCC
>DAHWFB010000023.1 GCA_027326105.1 Acetobacteraceae bacterium | reverse complement strand
GCGCCCCGCCGCCGGCCGGCTGGCCTGGGCGGAGGAGGATACGCTTGCCGATCTGCCGACGCACGCCGCCCGGCTCGCCTATGTCGGCCATCTCGACGCGGTGAAGCCGGCACTCACGGTCGAAGAAAACCTCGCCCTCGGCCGCAGCGCCACGCCCGCGGCGCGCGCGGCCGCGCTCGCCTCCCTCGGGCTCGGACCGCTCGCGGCGCTGCCCGCGCGCCTCCTGTCGGCGGGACAGAAGCGGCGGCTCGCGCTCGCCCGCCTCGCCCTCTCTCGCGCGCCGCTCTGGCTGCTCGACGAACCCACCCTGGGGCTCGATGCCGCCTCGGTCGGACGGCTCGGCGCGCTGCTTGCCGCCCATCGCGGGCGGGGCGGCATGGTGATCGCGGCGACCCATCTCGCGCTGCCGCTGGCGGACGCGGCGACGCTGGCCCTGGCGTGAGCGGCGCATGAGGTTTTCCGCCCTGATCGGCCGCGAACTGCGGCTTTCGCTGCGTCACGGCGGGGATACGCTCGCGGTGCTGCTGTTCTTCGTCCTGGCGGCGAGCCTGTTTCCGCTCGCCCTCGGCCCGGCGCCGGGGGTGCTGCGCGCGATCGCCCCGGGCATCGTCTGGGTCACCGCGCTGCTCGCCTCGCTGCTGCCGCTCGACCGGCTGTTCGGCGCCGATTTCGAGGATGGCTCGCTCGATCTCCTGCTGCTCTCGGGCCTGCCCGCCGCCGCGGTGGCGCTGGCCAAGGCCGCCGGCCACTGGCTGGTCACCGGTCTGCCGCTGCTGCTCATCGCCGGCCCGCTCGCCACCATGCTCGGGCTGCGCCCGGCCGCCCTGCCGGTCCTGCTCGCCGGGCTTGGCCTGGGCACGCTGGTGCTGTCGCTGCTCGGCACCGCGGGAGCGGCGATCGTGCTCGGGGCGCGGCGCGGCGGGGTGCTGCTGCCGCTGCTGGTGCTGCCGCTCGCCACGCCGGTGCTGATCTTCGGCGCCGGTGCCGCCGCGGCGGGCAGCCCGCGCGCCGCTCTCCTCTATCTCGCGGCGATCCTCGCCGCCGCCCTGCCGCTCTGCCCGCTCGCCGCCGGCGCCGCCCTGCGCGCGGCGGTGGAATAGCCGGAACGCGCGCTCATCCGGCGCGGAATCGGGCGCTCGCCAGCGCGTCCCCGGCCAGTGCCGCCGCCACCGCCGCCCGGCCCTGCGGGCTCGCCCGCACCACCACGAGCTCGAACCACGCGAGTCGCCCGGTCGCGCGCCCCTGGAACAGGGCGGCGAGCGCCACCGCCGCGGGCGTGCGGGCCGCGCAGCAGGCACAGCCCGGCCCATGCCCATCCCCGGCCAGGGCGAAGCGGGCCAGCGGTCCCGCCGGGGCCGCCCCATCGCCCTCCACCAGCCAGGCCACGCCCACCGCCGGGACGGGCAGCTCGAACAGAACCGGAATTCGCGCATCCAGCCAGGGCATGGCTTCCATATAGACATAAACATATCTTTATGTCATTATGATTGGCATGGAACCGCTGCTGACCATCCTGCGCGCGCTGGCGGAGCCGACGCGGCTGCGGCTGCTCGCGCTCGCCCGCACCGGCGCCTTCTGCGTCGCTGACTTCACCGCCATTCTCGGCCAGTCCCAGCCCCGGCTGTCGCGCCAGCTTCGGCTGCTGTGCGAGGCCGGGCTGCTCACCCGCGAGCGGGACGGAACCCAGGTCTGGTTCCACCTTGGCGAGGCGGCGGCGGGGCCGGTCGGCGCGCTGCTCGACCGTCTGCCCAAGGACGATCCCGCGCTCGCCGCGGACGCGCGGGAGGCAGCGCGGCTGCTTGCGGACCGCGCCCGCATCGCCTCGGAGCGCTTCCGCGCCGAAGGGGCGGACTGGGACGAGATGCGCGCGCTCGACCTGCCGGCGGCGGCGGTGGAGAAGATCCTGCTCGAAGTCGTTCCCGCCTCCGGCACCGGGCGGCTGCTCGACATCGGCACCGGCACCGGCCGCGCGCTCGAGCTGCTCGCCCCGCGGATCGGCGCCGGGGTCGGCGTCGACGCCAGCCCGGCGATGCTGGCGCTCGCCCGCGCCCGCCTCGCCCGCGCCGGGGTGGCGAACTGCTCGGTGCGGCGCGCCGACATGTACCGCCTGCCCTTCGCCGACGAAAGCTTCGATGCCGCCGTGCTGCAGATGGTGCTGCACCATGCCGAGCAGCCGCAGGCGGTGCTCGCCGAAGCCGCCCGCGTGGTGCGGCCCTCGGGCCTGCTCATCGTGGTCGAACTCACCCCGCACGGGCGCGGCGACGTCACCTCCCGTCTCGGCCACCGCTGGGCCGGGTTCGAGCGCGGGCTGCTGCACAATTTCCTCACCCGCGCCGGCTTTTCGCCCGCGGGCCCGATTGCGGTGGAGGCACGAATGCCGCTCATGGTCTGGCGCGCGGTGCGCTTCACCGCGGCCACACCGCGCATCGAACCCGCCGCCGAAGCCCGCATCTTCTGAAATCCCGCCCGACCGGCCCGAGGAGTGTTCCCATGACCCGTCCCCCCCTTCTGGAGGCGCTGGCCGAGCGCGTCCTGCTCTGCGATGGCGCCGTGGGCAGCCGGGTGCAGGCGATGGGACTGGACATCGCGCGCGACTACTGGGGGCAGGAGAATTGCACCGAGGTGCTCAATCTCTCCCGCCCCGATCTGGTGCGCGAGATCCATCGCGGCTATTTCGCGGCCGGCGCCGACATGGTGGAGACCAACAGCTTCGGCGGCTCGCCGGTCACGCTCGGCGAGTTCGATCTCGCCGAGCGCGCCCGCGAGATCAACCGGCGGGCAGCCGAACTCGCGCGCGAGGCAGCCGGGGAATTCGCCGACGGGCGGGCGCGCTACGTGGTGGGCAGCATCGGGCCGGGAACCAAACTCCCCTCGCTCGGCAACATCGCCTACGACCCGCTGGAAGCGGCCCTCGCCGAGCAGTGCCGCGGGCTCGCCGACGGCGGGGTCGACGCATTCCTGATCGAGACCTGCCAGGACACCCTGCAGATCAAGGCGGCGGTGAACGGCGCCAGGATCGCCCGCGCCGAGGCCGGGCGCGCGATCCCGATCTTCGTGCAGGTGACGGTGGAGACCACGGGCACGCTGCTCGTCGGCCCCGATATCGCCGCCGCCGCCACCGTGATCGCGGCACTCGACGTCGATCTCATGGGGCTCAATTGCGCCACCGGGCCGCAGGAGATGGCCGAGCATGTGCGCTGGCTGGCGGGCAACTGGCCGCGGCTGCTCTCGGTCCAGCCCAACGCCGGCCTGCCCGAACTGGTGGATGGGCAGACCCGCTATCCGCTCGGCGCCGAGGAGATGGCGCGCTGGATGGAGCGCTTCGTCGCCGAGGACGGGGTCAACCTCATCGGCGGCTGCTGCGGCACCGGGATCGAGCATATCGCGGCGCTGGACGCGATGCTGCGCGCGCGCGGCCAGCCGCGCCCGGCCCCGGTCGCGCGTTCGAGCGTCTGGATCCCCGCGGTCGCGAGCCTCTACGGTTCGGTCGCGCTGCGCCAGGAGAATTCCATCTTTTCCATCGGCGAACGCTGCAACGCCAACGGCTCCAAGCGCTGGCGGCAGTTGCAGGAGGCGGGCGACTGGGACGGGTGCGTGGCCATGGGGCGCGAGCAGATCGGCGAAGGCTCGAACGCGCTCGACATCTGCACCGCCTTCGTCGGGCGCGACGAGACGGCGGAGATGAACGAGGTGATCCGCCGCTTCACCGCCTCGGTCAATGCGCCGCTGGTGATCGATTCGACCGAAACCCCGGTGATCGCCGCCGCACTGAAGCTGCACGGCGGCAAGCCGATCATCAATTCGATCAATTTCGAGGACGGCGAGGGCCACGCGCGCGAGCGGCTGGAGCTCGCCCGCCGGTTCGGGGCTGCGGTGGTGGCGCTGACCATCGACGAGGAGGGCATGGCGAAATCACCCGAGCGCAAGCTCGCCATCGCCCGGCGCCTGGTGGAATTCGCCTGCGGGCGCCACGGGCTTGCGCAATCGGACCTGCTCATCGACCCGCTGACCTTCACCATCGCCACCGGCAACGAGGACGACCGCAAGCTGGGCCTGTGGACGCTGGAAGGCATCCGCGCCATCCGCGCGGCGTTTCCCGAGGTGCAGATCATCCTCGGGCTCTCCAACATCTCCTTCGGCCTCAACCCGGCGGCGCGGGCGGTGCTGAACTCGGTCTTTCTCGACCATGCGGTGAAGGCGGGAATGACCGGGGCGATCATCCATGTCTCCAAGATCCGCCCCCTGCACCAGTTGCCCCCCGAGGAGGTGGAGGCGGCGGAGGATCTGATCTTCGACCGCAGGCGCGAGGAGTATGATCCGCTACAGCGGATGCTCGCGCTGTTCGCGGACCGCAAGGCGGCGGCGAGCGGGCCGAAGCAGCGCGCCGAAACCGTGGAGGAGCGGCTCAAGGACCGCATCGTCGCCGGCGACCGCAAGGGGCTCGAGGAGGAACTGGCGGACGCGCTCACCGCCCATTCGCCGCTCGACATCATCAACACCATCCTGCTCGACGGCATGAAGGTGGTGGGCGAATTGTTCGGCGCGGGCAAGATGCAATTGCCCTTCGTGCTGCAGAGCGCGGAGACGATGAAGGCGGCGGTGGCCTATCTCGAACCCTTGATGGAGCGCGTGGACGGTCAGGAGAAAGGCACCATCGTGCTCGGCACGGTGAAGGGGGACGTGCACGACATCGGCAAGAATCTCGTCGATATCATCCTCACCAACAACGGCTATCGCGTGATCAATCTCGGCATCAAGGTGCCGCTCGCCGACATCCTCGTCGCCGCCCGCGAACACCGTGCCCACGCCATCGGCATGTCTGGGCTCCTGGTGAAATCGACCGTGGTGATGCGGGAGAATCTGGAGGAGATGGGACGGCAGGGGATCGACCTTCCGGTGATCCTGGGCGGCGCCGCGCTGACCCGCAACTATGTCGAGGAGGATTGCGTGCGCGCCTACCCCGCGGGGCGCGTCGCCTATGCGCGCGACGCCTTCGACGGGCTGCATCTGATGGAGAAGGTGGTCGGCAACGGGTTCGACGATTATCTCGCCGCGGTGCAGGCCAAGCGGGCGGGCAAGCCGCGCAACACCGCCCGCAGGCTGGGCGAAGCCGACGCGCGCGCCTTCCGCCCGGTCGATCTCGCCGCCGTGCAGGCGCGCAGGCGGCGGCTGACGCGCGATGTCGCGCCCTTCACGCCGCCGTTCTGGGGGGCGCGGGTGATCGAGGCCGAGCCGCGCGCGCTGGTGCCCTTCGTCAACGAGCGCAGCCTCTATCAGTTTCAGTGGGGTTTCCGGAAACAGGGGCGCAGCCTGGAGGATTTCATCGGCTGGGCGCGGCAGGAGTTGCGCCCGGTGCTGCGGCGCATGCTGGAGATCTGCGAGCGCGGGCAGATCCTGCAGCCGCGCGCGATCTATGGTTACTGGAAGGCGGTGGGGCAGGGCAACGATCTGGTCCTGCTCGACCCCGCGAGCGAGCGGGAGGTCTGCCGTTTCACCCTGCCGCGCCAGCCCAAGGAGGACGGCGAATGCATCGCCGACTTCTTCCGCGATATCGAGGACGGCGTGCCCGATGTGATCGGGCTCCAGGTGGTGACGATGGGCGCGCGCGCCTCGGAGACGGCGCACGCCTGGTTCGCGGAGAACCGCTACCAGGACTATCTCTATCTGCACGGCCTGTCGGTGGAGATGGCGGAGGCGCTGGCGGAATATTCGCACAAGCGCATCCGCGCCGAATGCGGCTTCGCCGGCGAGGACGATCGCGAAATGGAGAAGATGCTGGCCCAGGGCTATCGCGGCTCACGCTATTCCTTCGGCTATCCCGCCTGCCCGAAACTCGAAGACCAGGCGCCGCTCCTGGACCTGCTCGGCGCGGAGCGGATCGGCGTTTCGCTGTCCGACGAGTTCCAGTTGCACCCCGAGCAGTCGACCAGCGCGATCGTTGTGCTGAACCCGCGCGCCAAGTATTTTTCGGTGTGAGCGCGGGGCCGGCATGGTATGATCCGGGTGGGGCGACGCGCCGCCGAAGTGGGGCGACGCGCCGCCGAACTCTCGGGGGCGGCAGCAGGGGGGATGCAAATGTCAGGGTTTCCGCCGCGGATGAGCAACAAGACCGGCGTCTGGAATCCGACCATGGAGCCGGTGCACAACCAGAATTTCACGCCCACGCCGAAAAACCAGAATCTGCAGCGGAGCGACTACCACTCCTGGTTGAACAACATCTATCTGACCACCTGGACCAAGACGGAGCTCAAGAATATCTACAATACGCCGACGATCACGTTCAACAGCCAGAACTTCAAGACGAAAGTGGCCATCACGAAACTCTGCACCAATGGCATTTATTACCGCAAGATCAGCAACGGAGAACTCAGCGCCATCACGAATTCTGTCAAGCCTTTCAAGAAGACGTTCGACTACAGCAATACGACCAATTATCGCTATTGGATGTCTTCCTCCCTCGCCAAATGCCGGGCCTTCGGCAACGAGGCGGCGACCGATACCGACGAGGTCATCATCAAGCTGGTGTTCAACTGCGATCTCAGGGACCCGGCCGGGTTCAAGGTCAAGGCGCACCAGCAGCCGGGGGTGCAGTCGGAGAGCGCGGCGGTGGCGATCCACCGCGAGGGGTTCGCCGAGATCGGCGCCATCAACGCCTCGTTGCAGGTGATCGAGATCCTCGCCAAGAACTTCGACCACAATCTCGGCTTCACCCGCGACCATCTCGATCTTCTCAATACTGCGCTGGAGAGCTGGGAGGTGGTCGGGGATTGATGCCGATGCGCCAGGGCTGCCTGCGGGATCGCGCGCGCGCCGCCCGGGCACGGCGGCAGGGCGATCGCCGCGCGCGAGAGGGCGTCGCATGAGCGGCACCGTCAGCACGAGCGGCACTATCGCGCTCGACTGGGAAGCCCGCTTCGCGGCGGGGACGACGCCGTGGGAGCGCGGCGCGGTGCATCCGGCGCTCGCCGCCTGGCTCGCCGCGGGCACCCTTTCGCCGGGGCGCATCCTGGTTCCCGGGGCGGGGCGCGGTGCCGAGCCGTTGGCGCTGGCGCGCGCGGGCTTCGCGGTGAGCGTGGTCGATGTCGCGCCGCGTTCGGTCGCGTTCCAGCGGGAGGCGCTGGCGGGAACCGCGGCCGAGGTGGTGGAGGCCGACCTCTTCGCCTATGCGCCCGCGGCGCCATTCGACGCGATCTACGACCAGACCTGCCTCTGCGCCCTGCCGCCCGCGACCTGGTCGCGCTACGCCGCCCGGCTCGCCGGCTGGCTGCGGCCGGGTGGCGTGCTCGCGGTGCTGTTCATGCAGTCCGGCAAGCACGACGGGCCGCCGTTCCATTGCGCCGAGCCGGCGATGCGCGCGCTGTTCGCGGCCCCCGCCTGGGCCTGGCCGGACACGCCCGCCCCACCCATTCCCCACCCCGCCGGCTTCACCGAACTGCCGGTGCTGCTGCGCAGAATCTGAGCCGGGCGCGGCCGGGCGGCTACGGCAGGACGCGGGCGAAGGCGGTGCGGGCCGGGGTGGCGCCGGGCAGCGCCGCGCCGGTCTGCGCCATCGCGATGCGCCGGCCGCCTTCGGCGATCCAGAGGCGGGCGCCGGCGAGCGCGTTCAGCCCGACCAGCATCTGCATCCCCGGCAGATCGCCGCCGAGGACCAGCACATGGGGGCTGAGCGAGAGCCCCCGCCCGAGCGAAAGGCTGGCGAAGCGATGCAGCCGCGTCGCCTCCGAATAGCCGGTGGTGCCGAGGCTGCGCACCGCGAGATCGGCGCGCAGCGCGGTGGCGGAAAGCCCGATCCGGCGGGCGGCGGTGGCGGCGAGCGCGCTGATCTCCGCCCCGGTGTCGAGCACGCCTTCGAGACGGATCCCGTCGAGGAAGGCAAAGACGTGCAACAGCGTATCCCCCGCCGGACGCAGCGGCACCGAAAGGCAGGGGTGGCACCAGGCGGGCACCGCGCCCCGGCACCCCGCGGGCGAGAAGAGCGCGAGCCGACCGCCGGCGAGGTCGAGATCGACCGAGAATCGTGAGAGGAAATCCATCCCCAATGCGCCGTCGGGCGGGCCAGCGCGCCAGGGTCCGGGCGGGCCGAAGGCCGCCGGAGAGACACCGAGCACGAGGCGGGCGCGGGCCTCGCCGGCGGCACCGACCGCGAGCGGTACCGGCCGGCTGAACACACCGGCGGCGTCGCCCCCGAGGCCCTGGAGCACGCCGGTGCGCGAGGGGTCGGGCACCAGGTCGAGACGGCGGGCCGCGGCCGCGGTGAGCAGGGTGGCGTTGGAGCCGGTATCGAGCAGCAGCCGCGCACGATGGCCGTTGATGCGGGCGGTGAGCATCGGGCGGTCGTTCTCGATGCTGAGTGGAACCGACGCGAGCCGGCGCGGGGTGCAGGCGGCGATGGTGTGGGCCGCCGGTGTCGCGGAGGCGGTCGGAATCGGGACGGCGGGGACGTTGCCGAGCGCGATGGCGGCCGGCGGGCCGGCCGTGGGCAGAGAGCAGGCGGCGAGCAGGGCGGGCACGAACAGCAACGGGAGGAGTCTCTGAACTCTCATGAAATGAGGCTATTCTGGAATGATGTATAAAAAGTTGCACAGTCTCAAAACATGTGGATCTGTCCGCATCGGCGAGACCTGCGGGTCCATGTGGACGCCCGGCGCAAACTCCCGACGCCTCCGCCGCTCGAAGCGATTCTTGCCATCGCCGAGCGCGGCAGACTAAGGTTGACCGATGGAAACACCGTTCATCCTGGTATTGCTCGCATCGACCATCGGCGCCCGCGAATGCGTCGAGACCGCAAGCCGGATCGGCGCCATCCTGGGGCGGCCGGTGCAGCTCGCGCACGTGCAGGTGGGTCCCGGGGCGATCATCCTGCCCTCGCAAGAGGAGCTTTCGGAATACGAGGCCGAGCATCTCGCCGAAACCGAGCAGAAGCAGACCGATGCGATCCGGGCCGAAGTGGAGTCCTGGGGGCAGCAGTTCGGCACCGCGCTGCCGCTCGATGTCTTCAAGGGCGACGAATGGCGGGTGATGCGCCACTATCGTGGGAAGGTCGCCCTGGTGGTGCTCGCCTCGCCCCACACCCAGCCGGTCGGGCATCGTGAGACGCTGCGCGCCGCCCTCCTGCGCGCTGGGCACCCGGTGGTGATGGTCCCGCCCGGCTGGGGGGGCGGCTGTGGCAGCCGTCTCCTGGTGGGCTGGGAGGATGTGCCGCCGCTGCGGCGGGCGATCACCGCCTTCACGCCGCTGCTCGCGGCGGCGCAGCAGGTCGAGGTGGTGGCGGTCGAGCAGAACCAGGCGGCGCTCGACCTCGCCCAGACCGTGATCGGGCCGCTCGCCACCGCCGCCCGCTATCGCCTGGTCGCCGCCAACGGACGCAAGACCGCGACCACGCTGCTCGAAGAGGCGCGGGAGACCGGTTCGGACGGGCTGGTGATGGGCGCCTTCCGCCGCGGCGAGATCCTCAACTGGCTGGCCCCCGGAACCTCGACCCGGCTGATCCGCGAGAGCTATCTGCCCCTGCTGATGAGCCCATGAACCGCGCCGGGCTGCCCCCGCCTATAGCCAGCCGAAGCCGCGGGCGAGCATGTTGAGCGCCACCAGCACGATCACCGGCACGAAGAGCTTCTTCAGCAGCACGTTGGAAACTCGGGTGATGGTCTTGGCGCCGATGGTGGCGCCGAGCAGCACGCCGAGCGCGACCGGCGCCGCGATCACCGGGTCGATGTCGCCGCGCTGGAAGAAGATGCCGGCGGACGCCGCCGCGGTGACCCCGATCATGAAGTTGCTGGTGGTGGTGGAGACCTTCATCGGCAG
>DAHWFB010000022.1 GCA_027326105.1 Acetobacteraceae bacterium | reverse complement strand
TCGATGAAGGTGATGCGCGCCCCGGACGGCACGCTCACCTGATAGGCGCCGATGTGCTGGGTGATGCCGCCCGCCTCGCCGGCGGCGACATCGGCCGAACGCAGCGCATCGAGCAGCGAGGTCTTGCCGTGGTCGACATGGCCCATGACGGTGACGACCGGCGGACGCGCGGCAAGCTGTCCCGCGGCGTCCATGCCGCCCTCGAGCCCGATCTCGACGTCCGCTTCGGACACCCGCTTGGCGCGGTGGCCGAACTCCTGGATCACGAGTTCGGCGGTGTCGGCGTCGATGTTCTGGGTCAGCGTCGCCATCACCCCGAGCTTCATCAGCGCCTTGACCACGTCCCCCGCGCGCGCCGCCATGCGGTTCGCGAGTTCCTGGACGGAAATGCTCTCGGGCAGCACCACCTCGCGCACCACCTTCACCTGGTCGGCGCGCAAGGCCTCGAGTTCGGCCTGGCGGCGCTCGCGCTCGCGCTGGCGGCGCACCGAGGCGAGGCTGCGGACCCGCTCGTCCTCGCCCTCGATGGCGGCCTGGACGTCGATCTTGCCGCCCGCGCGGCGCCGATCGTCGGCCACCTTCTTGGCCGGCGCGGGGGCGGGCTTGCGGGCGCCGGCGGGCAGCGAGCCGGGGCGGCGGACGGGGCGGCTGTCATCCTCTTCGTCCTGGGCGCGCGCAGGGCGCAGGCGCAGGGTTTCGGTCGGGCTCGCGGCGCCGGGCGCGGCGGGAGCCTGCGCGGCGGTGCGGCGACGCTGCCCATCGGCCGCGGCCGGCGCCGGGGCCGCCGCGGCGGTGGCGCGGGCCTGCTCCTCGGCGGCCTTGCGTGCGGTTTCCTCGGCCTCCCGGCGGCGTTCGTCTTCGGCGGCGGCACGCGCCGCCTCTTCGGCCTTGCGGCCCTCCTCCTCGCGCCGGCGCGCCTCCTCGGCGGCCGAGAGGATGGAGATCTTCTCCTGCTCGCGCCGCTCCGCGTCGCGCCGCGCCTGCTCGCGCTGCTGCTCGGCGAGCGCCTTCTGGCGCGCGGCGAGTTCGGTCGCGGTGAGGGCGCGGTTGACGCCGGGGGCCGGGCGGGCGGAACCGCCGGAGGGGCGCGGCGCGCCACCGCCGGCGATCGGAGCCGGCTGGGGCGCGGCGGCGGGCGGCGGGGCGCCGGCGCGCTTCTTGCGCACCTCCACCTGCACCACCTTGGTCCGGCCGTGGCTGAAGCTCTGGCGCACCGAGCCGGCGTCGACCGTCCGCCCCAGTTCGGTCCTGCCGGCAGGACGCAACGTCAGCCGCCCCTTGGCCGTATCCTGATCCTTGGTATCGCTCATTCACCCGCCCGTTTCGTCGCCAGATCCACGCCCACCAACCCCGCGCCCGCCGTCGGGCCGACGCCCGGGCGATGATGCTCACCTTGCAGGCCGGCGAGCCGCCACGACTCCGTCACCACCCGCTCGGCGAGCCGACCGCGGGCGAGTGCCACGTGCACCGCCCGCTCCCGCCCGAACACCTGCCCGAGGAGCGCACCTTCCAGCGGTGCCACCACCTCGATCTTTCGCCCGCCGATCAGGCGGCGCCGCTCCTCGGCGCTGCCGTCGGCGGCCTCGACCAGCAGGCAGAAGTGCCCGCCCGCCAGCCCTTCCCGCACCTTCTCGAACCCCGAAACCGCCTGGCCGGCCCGCCGCGCGAGACCCAGGCATTCCACGATCCGCCGGCGCAGGCCGGCCACGACCAGCCCCGCCAGGTCTGCCGGCAGTTGCACCGGTCCGCGTGCCGCGCGGGCGAAGGCGCCACGCTTCTGCGCGGTTTCTAACACATCCCCCCGCGCGCTCAACCAGAATCCCCGCCCCGGCAGATTTCCCGCGAGATCGGGAAGCACCGTCCGGTCGGGGGCGAGGACGAAGCGGATCATCGCCTCCTTCGGCGCCGACTCGCGGGTGAGGATGCAGCGGCGCAGCGGCCCACGCTCGGGCTGCTCCGCCGCGGCGTCGGCATCGACCGCATCCGCTGCCCCGGGCGCGGACAAGGAAGGGTGCTCAGCCGTTGGCCGCGGCCCCCGTCTCGCCCTCATCGAACCAATGGGCGCGGGCGGCCATGATGATGGCATTCGCCTCTTCCTCGCCCATCGCGTCCGCGCCGACGATCTCGATCAGCTCGTCGGAGGCGAGATCGGCGAGATCGTCGAGCGTCTTGACCCCCTTCTCGCCCAGCGCCACCAGCATCGCCGGCGTCAGCCCCTTGACCTCCGCAACCGTCTCTTCCACGCCCAGCTCCTTCCGCTTCTCTTCCAGCGCCGCGTTGCGTCGCGCGAGGAAGGCCTCGCCACGCCGCACCAGCTCCTGCGCCACGCCCTCGTCGAATCCCTCGATCGACGCGAGCTCCTCCAGGTCCGTGTAGGCCAGTTCCTCGACCGTAGTGAATCCTTCGGCGACGAGCAGACCCGCGATCACGTCATCGACATCGAGCGCCTCGACGAACAGCCCGGTGCGACGGCGGAACTCCTCCTGCCGGCGCTCGCTCTCCTCGGCCTCGGTGAGAATGTCGATGTCCCAGCGGGTGAGCTGGGAGGCGAGGCGCACATTCTGCCCGCGCCGGCCGATGGCGAGCGAAAGCTGCGAATCGGGCACCACCACCTCGACCCGCCGCCCGTCCTCGTCGAGCACCACCTTGGTCACCTCGGCGGGGGCCAGCGCATTGACCACGAAGGTCGCGGCCTGCGAGCTCCAGGGGATGATGTCGATCTTCTCGCCCTGCAGCTCCCCCACCACCGCCTGCACCCGCGAGCCGCGCATGCCGACGCAGGCACCGACCGGGTCGATCGAGGAATCCCGGCTGATCACCGCCATCTTCGCCCGCGAGCCGGGGTCGCGCGCCACCGCCTTGATCTCGATGATGCCGTCGTAGATCTCCGGCACCTCCTGGGCGAACAATTTGGCGAGAAAGCCGGGATGGGTGCGGGAGAGGAAGATCTGGGGCCCGCGCGGCTCCTCGCGCACGTCGTAGATGTAGGCGCGCACGCGGTCGCCGTTGCGGAAACTCTCGCGCGGGATGAGCTCGTCGCGGCGCAGCAAGGCCTCCGCGCGGCCCAGATCGACCATCAGGTTCCCATATTCCGTGCGCTTGACCACGCCGTTGATGATCTCGCCCACGCGGTCCTTGAATTCGTCGAACTGGCGCTTGCGCTCGTATTCGCGGACCCGCTGCACGATGACCTGCTTGGCGGTCTGCGCCGCGATGCGGCCGAAATCGATCGGTGGCAGCGGATCGACGATGAATTCGCCGAGGTTGATCTCGGGGCGGAACTTGCGGGCGATCGTCAGCGGGATCTGGGTTTCCTCGTTCTCCGCGGTCTCGACCACCTCGGTCCAGCGCGACAGGCGCACGTCGCCGGTCTTGCGGTCGATGGTGGCGCGGATGTCCTTCTCGTGGCCGTATTTGGCGCGGCCGGCCTTCTGGATGGCCTGCTCCATCGCCTCCAGCACCTCGTCGCGGTCGATCGACTTCTCGCGCGCGACGGCGTCGGCGACGAGCAGGAGTTCGGGGCGGGCGACGGCGGTATCCATGGTTCCCTCTCTCGGTCGGTCTAGTGGGCCGCGGGCGTGGCGGTGGCCGCGATCAGCGCATCGGTCAGCACCAGGCGGGCGCGGCGGATGTCGGCGAGTGGCAGCGCCACCTCCTCGCCCTCCTCCAGGCGCACCCGCGCCAGCCCCTCGCCCGCGCCGAGCACGATGCCGGAGAAGCGCTTGCGCCCCGCTGCGGTGGGCATGGCAAGCTCGACCCGCGCAAGATGGCCGGCGAAGCGGTTCCAGTCCTTCTCGCGGGTCAGCGGCCGGTCGATCCCGGGCGAGCTCACCTCCAGCGTCCAGGCCCCGCGCAGCGGATCGGCGACGTCGATCACGGCCCCGATCTGGTGGCTGATCGCCTCGCAGTCGGAGACCGCCATCGCCCGCCCGTCGGCCGGCTCGGCCATGATCTGCACCACCAGCCGCTCACGCCCGCTGACCGCGACGCGCACCAGCTCGTAGCCCATGGCCTCGAGGCTCGGGGTGATGATCTCGGCCAGGCGGGCTTCGAGCCCGGGGTGGGAAGCATCGTTCGCCAAAACAAAAAAGGCGGCCTTTTGCAAGGCCACCCCCGGTTGATCGCGGAAGTTGATGGTCCGCAGATAGCCCCCCCGCCGTTCCCGCGCAAGGGGTGCCCCCGGAAGGCCGGTTCGATACGACAAAGAAACTTGACCGGCCGGCAACGTTCCCGACGCCAAACCGTCGCCGGCCGGCGGCTAGGAAGGCGCTCCGCCAACCAGGGAAGGACCGATCCCATGCACCCGCGCTTCGCTTCCGCCGTTCCCACCGCGCTCGCCGGCGCCTCGCTCGCGCTCGCCGCGCTGCTCGCGCCCGCGCCGGCGAACGCCGCCCCGGTCGCCGCACCGGGCTACACCGTCAGCGTCTTCGCCAAATCCCCCCAGGGCTCGACCAGGCCCGATTCGATCGCCGTCGTCGGCAACCGCATCTGGGTCGGCTACGGCAACGGCGGCGACCCCACCGGCGCGAACGGCGCCAAGAGCACGCTCGTCGAATATTCGTTCGGCGGCAAGATCGTGCGCACCATGACCATCGTCGGCCACAACGACGGCATGCGGCTCGACCCCTTCACGCGCCAGATCTGGGCGCTGCAGAACGAGGACGGCAATTCCACGCTGGTCATCATCGACCCGGTGAGCGGCGCGCGCGAGCACTACCGCTTCCCGCCCGGCCACCACGGCGGCGGCTACGACGATGTCGCCTTCCGCAACGGCATCGCCTATGTCTCCGCCTCCAACCCGACGCTCGACGCCGCCGGGCGCAGCCACGGGCCGTCGCTGGTCTCGGTCACGCCGCTGCCCGATCACGCCATCGCGGTGACCCCGGTGCTCGGCGCCGCCCCGCGCGCGATCGACACCGCCACCGGCCAGAGCGAGACGCTCAACCTGACCGACCCCGATTCGACCATCCTGACGCCCGCGGGCGATCTCCTGATGGACAGCCAGGGCGACGGTGAACTGGTACGCATCGCCCAGGCCAGCGGGCAGGTCTACGTCACCCATCTCCTCGGCGGGGTGCAGGTGGACGATACCGCCTATGCCACCGCCCGCCACGGCTTCCTGCTGGTCTCCGACAAGCCGGGCAACGTCATCTACCGTATCAACGCCGCGACCTGGGCGCCCGGAACCGCCTATTCGGCGATGAGCGGGGTCTCCGGCACCCAGTCCATCGCGGGCTATGTCGGGCAGCTCGATTTCGGCTCCGGTGCGCTGGTTCCCATCGTCTCCGGGCTGGATGCCGGGGCCGGCATGGTCTTCGTGCCCGCGCCCTGACGGGGGAACACCCGCCGCGTCCGGCGATCGGGGACGCGGCGGGGGTCTGGTCTCAGACGAAGCCGATCAGCGCGCCGGCGTGCCCGTCGGATGCGAGGGAGAAGTCCGCGGTGGTGTAGGTGCCGGTGAAATGCAGCCGGTCCAGCACCTTGGCGCCGCCGAGCACGGACAAGACGCCGTTGCTGTAGCTCAGCGAGGTGGCCGCCGTGTTGGCCAGGTCGAGAGTATCCTGGGCCGCGAATCCGCTGATCGGGGCGGCGAAGAACCCGGGCTTGCCGAGATCGAGCGTGCCCGCCCCGGAGAAGCCCACGCTCTGGCCCGCCTGGGCGCCGGCGACCAGATCGAGCGTCCCGCCGCCACCGATGCCGAGCGTTCCGGTGCCGGTGATCTGCTGGAAGATCACCAGCTTGCCCCCGGTGGTGGACATCGCGCCGTAGTTCAGCGCGCCGCCGAGGAAGGCGAGCGCTCCCGACCCGACCGAGATGGTCCCCTGGTTCAGCAGCGTCGCCGTGTCCTTGACGGTGCCGTTGCCGGCGATCGACCCGCCGGCCTCGACGATGGTGGCGGCGCTGGCGAGCGTGCCGGCGCCGAGGGTGACGCCGCCGGCGATGAAGCTGTCGCCCGCGACGGTCGCGCTCGCACCGTTGATCGCCAGGCTCCCGCTGCCCGCGCTCCCCACCGTGAGATTGGTTGCGACGTCGAGGACGGCGCCCCCGCTCAAACTGATCGACCCGGTGGCTCCGGCGCGCGCACCGATGAGCACGGACCCGCCGACCTGTACCGTAGCGCCGGACTCCGCATCGAGGACTCCGTTCCCGATGTTGGCGACCAGGAGGAAACCGGAATCGGAGAGCAGCGAGCCCTTCCCGCTCACCGTGGCGGTTCCGCTTGTGCCGTAGTTCTGGCCGAGGAGGATCTCGGCGCTCGCCGCTCCGGAGCTGACCAGCATCTGGCCGCCGTTGGTGATCGAAAGCGTTCCGCTGCCGTACTGGCCGATGGAAACGGCGCCCGCGGCGGTGAGACCCGAACCCGTCCCGTCGATGCTCACCGTGCCCTGCCCGCCGGTGGAATAGCCGACGCCGACCGCGAGCGAACCAGCGGCCGGGGACGCCGCGGTGACCTGACCACCGGCGGAGATCAGGAGCTTGCCGTTCCCGGCGCCGCCGACGCCGATCGAACCGCCGTTCTTCAGCGTGCCGCCATCGACGACCAGAGTTCCGGTGCTGGGGCTGGTCCCGCCTGCGTCGGCAACAAAAATCTCGTAGTATCCGGCGACCGTGGTGCCGTTCTCGGTCACCGTCGCGCCCTGCTGCACGGTCAGCGTGCCACTTCCCTGTTCGGCGATGCCGAGCCGGCCGGTGATGGTCAGGCTGGTCCCCGCGCCGGACACTGTCACCGCCCCGGTGGCGCCCGCGCCGTCGCCGATGGTGCCGACATAGTCGGTGCTGTTGGCCAGCGCGGTGCCTTCGAAGACCGCGGCGGCGCCGTTCTCGATCGTCAGCGTCCCGCTGCTCGTCTGCCCGATGTCGAAGAGCCCGTTGAGGGTGAGCGTGGTGCCGACGTCGCTGACCGTCATCTGGCCCAGCCCGCCGGTCGCGGCCCCCATCACCAGGCTGTTGGCTCCGTCCCCGAGGGTAGCGGAGGCGCCGGTGCCGATCGTGAGCGTGCCGGTTCCGCCCTGTCCCAGCGTGGTGGTGCCCTGGACCTGGAGCGACGAGCCGGAGCCGGTGACGTTCAGGGTGCCGGTGCTGCCGGCGATCTGGCCCACCACCAGCGCGGCTTCGCCGAGGGTCGAGCCGGCGGCGCCGATCTGCATGCTGGCGCTGTCGCTCACGCTGGCTTGCGCATTGCCGGCGCCGCCGAGGAAGACGCTGGTGTAGAGGTCATTCATCGTCGCGCCGGCCCCGGATATCGTCAGTGCCGCCTGTTCGCCGGCGACATTGCCGACGATCGCGACATCGGTCGTGCCGCTGCCCGCGAGCAGCGACAGCGTGCCGCCGGGCTGGACGGCGAGAGCGCTGGTACCGCTGACCACCAGCGTCCCCGCGCCGAGGGTGGACTGGCTCTCGACGTTCACCGCCCCGAGGGTGGTCACGCTCGCCCCGGCGAGGTCCGTCGTCGGGCTGGCGAGAATAAGGGACACGGTGACCGCGGTGGTGGTGCCGTCGAGCGTGAGCGACTGGACCGAGAGATCCCCGCCGACGGTCGCGCCCGCGATGGTCGCGCTGTCGGCGGCGGCCGGCGGGTTGGGCGCCGGATTCTGCCCGGTGGTGAGATTGTCCCAGTTGGTCGCGTCGGCGGTGTCGAAGTCTCCCGCCGCGCCGGTCCATACGAACACGTCGCCCATGATCGCCTCCTCCCCGAGAGTGCGGCAACCACGGCCGGCGTTGCCGGATCCGTCGCGAAATTAAATCGCTCCCGGTCCGGTAACAAGAAAGCCGCGGTTGCACCCGGCCCGACGCGATCAACCGGGGCGGCGGAAGCTCCAGTAGAGAGGCAATCGCCCCGCCGCCCGCGCCTTGGCCTCGTAGCGCGTGCCCGGCCAGCCCGGCGGGCGCGTGTCGGCCGGCGCGGCGGGGGCGAAGAACCGCTGTTCCGCCATCACCTGCTCGACCCATGCCTGGTAGGTCGGATCGTCGGTCGCGATCCGCCATTCGGCCCCCGGACGCAGCACGCGGGCGATGGCGGAGAGCGCCGCCGGGTGGACGAAACGGCGCCGGGCGTGGCGCGCCTTGGGCCAGGGGTCGGGAAACATCAGGATCAGCCCGTCGAGCGACGCCTCAGGCAGAAGAGCGATCAGCTTGCGCGCGTCCTCGTCCCAGATGCGCAAGCGCCCGGGCAGCGGGGCGCTCTGCTCCGCGCCTTCCGGCACCAGACGCGAGAGCAGCGAGGCGACGCCGTTTTCGAACACCTCCGAGCCGATCAGCGCCGCTTCGGGCCGGACGGCGAGAAACGCCTCCGCGTGCTCGAAGCTCCCCGCTCCCACTTCGAGCCAGAGTTCCGCCGGCGCGGGCGCGAAGGCCGCGGCGGGACTGGATGCGAGATCGGCCGGAAAACGCAAGCGCGGCAGAGCGAGATCAAGCAGCAGCTGTTGGCGCGGGCGCAGCTTGTGCCCGCGCGCCCGGCCATACAGACGCTCCGCCGGCGGTTTGACCCGGCCCGGTGTCAGCGCCCGAAGGCCTGCTTCAGCACCGGCGCGAGGTCGGTCCGCTCCCAGGTGAAGGTGCCACGCTCCTCGTCCGGCTCGCGCCCGAAGTGGCCGTAGGCCGCGGTTGGCGCATAGATCGCGCGGTTGAGTCGCAGATGCTCGCGCAGGCCCCGGGGCGAGAGGTTCACCGCCTCGCGCAGCACCCGTTCGAGCTTCTTCTCGTCCACGTCCCGCCCGGTTCCGTGCAGATCGACATAGACCGAAAGCGGATGCGCGATGCCGATGGCATAGCTCACCTGGAGGGTGCAGCGGGCGGCAAGCTCGGCGGCGACCACGTTCTTGGCCAGGTAGCGGCAGGCGTAGGCCGCCGAACGGTCGACCTTGGTCGGGTCCTTGCCGGAAAAGGCGCCGCCGCCGTGCGGCGCGGCCCCGCCATAGGTATCGACGATGATCTTGCGCCCGGTGAGCCCGCAATCCCCGTCGGGCCCGCCGATCACGAACTTGCCCGTCGGGTTGACGTAGAATTCGTGCTCGGGGCACATCCAGCCGGTGGGAAGGCTGGATTCGACGATCGGGCGCACCATCGCGCGCACCGCTTCCTGCTCGATCCCCTCCTCGTGCTGGATGGAGACGACGATGCTGCTCGCCCCCACCGGCCGCCCGTTGACGTAGCGCAGCGTCACCTGGCTCTTGGCGTCGGGCAGCAGCCCCGCCACCGAGAGGTCCTTGTTGCGGCGCAGTTCGGAGATCCGCCGCAGGATCAGGTGGGCATAATAGATCGGCGCCGGCATCAGGGCCTCGGTCTCGTCGCAGGCGTAGCCGAACATGATGCCCTGGTCGCCCGCCCCCTCGTCCTTGTTGCCCTCGGCGTCCACCCCTTGCGCGATGTCGGAGGATTGCGCGTGCAGATGCACCGCGATTTCCGCCTTGCGCCAGGAAAACCCGTCCTGGTCGTAGCCGATGTCGTGGATCGCGAGGCGGGCGAGATGGGCGAGATAGTCGGGCGTGACCGTGTCCGGCCCGCGGGTCTCGCCGGCCAGCACCACACGGTTGGTGGTCACCAGCGTCTCGCAGGCGACGCGCGCGTAGGGGTCCGCGGCGAGGAAGGCGTCGAGCACGGTATCGCTGATACGGTCGGCCACCTTGTCGGGGTGGCCCTCCGAGACGGACTCGGAAGTGAACAGGAATTCGCCGGAGTCGCGCATGGGTTTCCCTCTTGTCGCGGGCACATGGAAGGGTGCGGGAAGCAGGGCAGGAACGGGCTGGCGCAGTGCGGACGGGCCGGCACGGCACGCCCGGCCAGACGGCCCGCGCCGATGTCGGGCGGCGCGTCAATGGCGGAAACCGCCCGCCCGGTCAAGCCGGGATGCCAGGCTGGCGCGGTCCGGCCCGGGTGCGGCGACTTCTACCGCCCGGAACACCAGGGTACCGGGGTTGGATCCGCGCGCGTGGGGTTGGCGTTTGCGGGCGCGGCAGAAGTTCGTGGGTGACGCCGGCCTGGGGAAAGGTGGCCATCGGACCGGCTGGCCGGGGTGGAGTTGCGTGACTTCAACCTGGCGCCTGGCGGGCCCGATGACCGGGGACAGCGTACCCCTCGCCGGGCTGCTGGCGAAAGCCGGGGGCGATTTCCTCGGCAGCGTGGCCGAGCCCGTGGGGCCGTCGCTGACGGAGACGGATGTCGAGGGGGTGATTGGCGATGGGCGCCACGAGCGCGGTGGGGAGCACAGGGCGTGCCGGAACGGCCATCGGGATTAGGCCCGGGTACCCGCGCTGGCAGGCCGCAGCGGCGCATTCCTGGGCTCCGGCAGGATCCCTGGGCGCCGGCAGGACAGAGAGGCTTTCCACCCTTCCCGGAGCACAGGAAGGCACCCGAAAAGGCGCGGTCGGCCGTCATCCAGGACGCGCGGGCGGGCGGCGGGTCGCGGATGCCCCGGCGCCACCGCAATCGCTGGCAGCCTGAATGACTTGACCCGGAGGTGGCGGACCCGACACGATTCGAACGTGCGGCCTTCGCCTTCGGAGGGCGACGCTCTATCCA
>DAHWFB010000047.1 GCA_027326105.1 Acetobacteraceae bacterium | reverse complement strand
TCACCGCGTCGGCGTGGCCGCCGGTGTCGAGGAAGAGCACGCCATGGCGCTCGGCGAACTGGCTGAGCGAGAGCGAAACCGCGGAGTTCACCGAGCCCATCAGGAAATTCACCTTGTTGCGGCTCAGGAGGCGGCTCGCCTTGTCGATCGCGGTGGCGGGGTTTCCGGCCGAATCCTCGACGATCAGTTGCAGTGGCCGGCCCATGATGCCGCCCTTGGCGTTGATCTCGGCCGCCGCCATTTCCGCGCCCTTGATCTCGCTCACCCCGAGGGCGGCGAAATTGCTGGTCCGCGGATCGATCATGCCGATCTTCACCGGCGCCTCGCTCGCCGCCCAGTCGGGCTGGGTGGAATAGAGCAGGCTCGCCGCCGACAGGGCCGCGCCCCCCGCCAGCAGCCCGCGCCGGCCGATGAGCCCATTGCGATCATCCATCGAACATCCCTCCGCTTCGATCCTTGCGGTTGTCATGGCACCGTCGCTTTCGCCGGTCCGCAACGGTTGCAAGCAGCAAAAGAGGCGGGAGTGATCGCCCGCCCCGTTTTGGCCCTACCCCGCGTTGCGGATGGCAACGCGCCATCCCCGCATGGAACTATGTGAATGGAGCGAACCGGCCATGTCAATCGTGCAAGGGGCTCACCATTGCGTCATTGGTGAAATCATCTCCGATCACCACCCTTTCTACCGCACGTGCGAAGTCGATCGGCGCATTTTCTCGCGCAATGCGTGCGAGCGCGGCGGAGCGGAGCCGATTCCAAAGTATCGCGTCACGATATAGTTGCGCGATCCGCCGCGCCATCCCGGCCGCGTCGCCGGCCGGCCCCGCCAGCAGTTCCTCCCCGTCGTGCCAGCCCATCTGTTGCGCGAGCAACGCGGTGGCGACGATGGGCAGCCCGAACGCCGCCGCCTCGTGCAGCTTGTACGGCGTGCCGGCGGCGAAGCGGGTGGGGGCGACGAAGACCCGCGCCCGCGCATAGAGCGGGCCGAGGTCGGCCACTTCCCCAGCCAGCCGCACCCCGGGCCGCGCGCTGGCATGGTCGGGGGCGATGCCGGGCGCGGTGTAGCCGGCGATGGTCAGTTCCGGCACCGCCTCCATCTCCTCGGCCAGCCGCGGCAGGACGGCGTCGAGGAACCAGCCGAGCGCGTCGAGGTTGGGCGAGTCGGTGGCGTGGATCGCGCCGAGGAACAGCAGGCCCTGCCGCTGCGCGAAGGAGGCCGCGCCCGGCGCCGGCGCCCGCGCCGTCCCGAGCAGCCCGACCCGCTTCAGCCCGAGCCCGCGCAGCAGCGCCACCTCGCCCTGGCTCACCGCGAGCACCGCCCGGCACGCCTGCGCGCCCGCCATCTCCTCGGCGAGCGCCGCGCCGAGATCGAACCGCTCCCCCGCCAGCGCCGCCCGCACGGCCTCCCGGGCGGAGGCCAGCGCCTCGGTGTCGAGCACCATCGCGGTCGCGCTCCCCGCGTCCGCGAGGGCAGGGCGGATGCGGGCGAAATTGTGGGTGCGCGAGATCCACAGCAGGTCATAGAAGCCCGCCCGCTCGCGCAGCAGCGCCGGCAGGTCGGCGAGGGTGCGGTCGTGGAACACCTCCGCCGTCTCCGGCAGATCCCGCGCGCAGAGCAGCAGCGTCTCGGCGAGCGGCGCCGGCGCACCGTTGACCGGAAAGACGCCGACATGGCAGCCCGCGGCGGCGAGTGCGGCCACCACGTCGTTCGCGCGCACGAAGCCCGAGCCGAGATGGCGGAAGGGGATGGTGTCCTCGAGGAACAGCACCCGCCGGCGCCAGCGCCGCCGGTCCCGCGCGGCGAGCGCGCTCTCGCCCGCCCGCGCGGCGAGCGTGGCGGCGTGGGTGGCGTGGAAACGGGCGTGGCTGCGCCGCATCTGCGCCTCCGCCTCGGCGGCGAGCGCGGCGCTGCCATACTCCAGGTGGCGCACCGTCACCGCGGGGTCGTACACCACCCGGTAGCCGGCGGCGGCGATGCGCAGGCAGAGGTCGGCGTCCTCGTAGTAGGCGGGAGCGAGGCGGGGATCGAAGCCGCCCAGCCGGCGCAGCAGGTCGGCGCGCACCAGCAGAAAGACCGCCGAGCAGAAATCGACGTCGCGCACGAACAGCGCTTCCGGGGCGAGCGGGTCGGCGTCGCGCAGATAGCCGCGCGCGTGCCCGTCCGCGCCCACCGTGCAGCCGGCCTCTTGCAGCCGCCCGTGGCTGCGGATCACCCGCCCGCCGACGGCGCCGATGGCAGCCTCCGAATCGAGCCGGGCCAGAGCGGCCGCGACCGCCCCCGGCGCCAGCGTGACGTCGTTGTTGAGCAGCAGCACCGCCGGCGCCCGGGTCTCGCCGAGCGCGCGGTTGGCGGCGGTGAGGAAGCCCTCGTTGGCTTCGAGGCGGAGCAGGCGCGCTCCCTTGAGCAGCGCGCCGATGCGCCGGGTGGCGTCGGTCGAGCCGTTGTCGGCGAGCACGAGTTCGATCGGCCCGGCGAAGTTTTCGCGCAGGCTCGCCAGCGCCTGCATGGTCAGCGCGAACTGCTCGTGCACCACCATCACCACGCTGAGCGCGGGGCCGGGCGCGGGCGGGCCGGGACAGGTGAAATCGAGTCCCCGCCGGGCGATCGCCGGCAGCGCCGCTTCCGCCCCGGCGCGGAACAGCGCCTTCGCCGCCGCCTCCGCGATCTCCGCCGGAGCGTCGGCGGGCGCCAGGTCCACCAGGTAGGCGAAGCCGTCGCGGTAGAGACCGCTGGCGACCGCGGCCTCGGCCTCCGGGTGGGCGGCGAGCCAGGCCGGGAAGTCCAGCTCCGCCGCCGGCCGCCGCCGCTCGCGGGCGCCGTAGGCCACGAAATGGGCGTAGCCGTTGCGGAAGTCCCCGCGTGCCACCGCCGCCGCCGCGTCGGGGTGGGCGGCGAGGTAGAAGCTCTCCGAGAATTGCGCGAGCGGGTCGCGCCCGGCCGGGCTCTCGTTGGCGAGATAGTGGTGCAGCGCGCCGAGCCAGCGCGCCTCCGCCACCTCCGGGGTGCGGGCGCGGTAGAAGTCGGGGTCGAAATAGGGCGAAACCCGCGGCTCCCGCAGCCCCGCCGCCTGCCGGCGCAGGAAGTCCGCGAACGGGCCGCCGGCATCGAAGGCGCCGGCCCGCTCGCCGCAGCGCACCAGCGCCGCCTCGTAGCGGGCGGGCACGAAAAACGGATGCGCCGCCCGGCCCTCCCGCTGGCCGGCCTTCAGATAATGGTCATAGCGGTTGGCGCAGCCGTGCCGCGCGAGCGTCGCCTCGTCGAGGTCGGCCGAGCCCGCACGATAGAATTGCTCGTCGAACAGCCAGTGGCCGCAGAGCTGGCGGAAGCCTGCGCGGCAGTAGTGGTCGAAGCCGGAGGCGAACCCCTCCGCCCGCGCCGCCGGGTGGGTGGCGCGATACCAGGCCTCGTCGAAGAACGGGTTGGGCGAGAAGCCGGCGGCGGCGCCGTGTTCGAGATAGTGGCGCAGCAGCACCGCGCGCTCCGTCGCGAGCGCGCGCGCGCCCGGGTTGCGGGCGCGATACCAGGCGGCGTCGAAGACCGCCCAGGACACCCCGTACCCTTCCGGGTGGGCAAGATACACGGCGGCGGGGCGGGGCTCGATCATGGCGGCGGGGCGCCATCAGACCAAGCCTTCGCCGGCTTGTCGAGCGGCCTCCGCCCGCTCAGCCCGCGGCGGAGGGATCGGTCGCGGTGGTGGCCGCGGTGGTCGCCAGTCCCGGCCCCTGCGGCACGCCCTGCCAGTCGCCGAGGTGGTGGTGCGCCGGCCCGCGGTTGGCGGCGGCGGTGGGGTCGGCCGAGGAGGAACCCGGCGCCTGCGAACCCACCTGCAACTGCACCAGCAGCGCCTGGAGCTGCGAGGAGAGCGGCTGCAAGATCCCCGCCGAGCGGCTGCCCACCGCGGTCGCGGCGCCGTTCACCGCGCCGCCCGGGCCGGAAAACGCCGGGCTGGCGCCGGCCCGAACCGGGCTCACCCCGGCGGTGACCGGATAGAGGCTGGCGGGGGAGAGGCTGATGCTCATGGCCGAATTCTCCAGACGTTGCGGGGAGAGACGTTGCGGGGAGAGGCGTTGCGGGGACGCCGCAAAAACCGGCGCCGCCAGGCTCACAGCAAACTCCGTGCCAGCGAATCGCGGCCTTGCCGCCCGGAGCCGCGGCGCCCGGCCGCCGCCGCCCGGCAGTTCCTGCCGGGTCTTGCACCGCCGCCCGGCAATCCCAACTCCCCGGCATGCACGACATCGCCGTCTCCGAGCCCGCCACCGCCCGGCGCCGGCTGCCCCTTTGTTCCCCGCTCGCGCTCCTCAACCGGCTGCTCTCCGATCGCGGGGTCGCGATCACCTCCGGTCTCGCCTACGGCCCGCTGCCCCGCCATCGGCTCGATCTCTACCGCCCCGAAGCGGCTTCCGGGCCGCTCCCGGTGATCCTGTTCCTCTACGGAGGAAGCTGGAAGATCGGCAACCGCGCGGACTATCGCTTCCTCGGCATCCGCCTCGCGCGCGAAGGCTTCGCCGTCGCCATCGCCGACTATCGCCTCTACCCCGAGGTCCGCTTCCCCGATTTCCTGGAGGATTGCGCCGCCGCCACCGCCTGGGTCGCGGCCAACGCCGCCCGCTTCGGCGCCGATCCCGGGGCGATCACGCTCGCCGGCCACTCGGCGGGCGCCTACAACGCGGTGATGCTCGGGCTCGATCCGGAATGGCTCGCCGCCGCCGGCTGGTCGCGGGAGCGCCTGCGCGGCATCATCGGCCTCGCCGGCCCCTATGACTTCGCCCCCGGCGGCGATCTCGTGCGCGAGGTCTTCGCCTCCGCCGCCGATCCGGCGATCACCCAGCCGGTCCATTTCGTCGATGGAAGCAACCCGCCGCTGCTGCTGCTCACCGGCCGGCACGACTGGCTGGTCCACGCCCGCAACAGTTCGGTGCTGGCCACCAAGGTGCGCGCCGCCGGCGGGCCGGTGCACCTGAAAAGCTACCGCGCGCTCGGCCACATCGGCATCATGATGGCCTTCGCGCCGCTGCCCTGGGCGCGCCGCGCCGTGGTGCGGGACGTGGTCCGCTTCGCGGCCACGCCGCGAGTGGGACCCTGAAGGAAGCAAGTTTTTTGCTTCTTTTTTTCAAAAAAGAAGTTCTTTCTTGCAAGAAAGAACCAAAGAACTTTTGCTTTCTTATCAGGCTACTGTACCCTTCGCCCGCGCAGCCGGCGCAGCTCCACGAACTGCCAGACCAGCAGCACCGGCACGCCCACCGCCACCTGCCGCGCCCGCATCACCAGCGAGACCGCGAGCGAAACCTCCGGCGGCAGGCCGAACAGGGTGGCGAAGCCGGCGAAGGCGCCCTCCTGCACCCCGATCGCGCCGGGAACCACGAAGGCGAGCGTCATGCTGCCCTGCACCAGCGCCTCCAGCCCGAGCACGTCGGGAAAGCGCGCCGGCACGCCGAGCAGGTGAAAGCCCAGCCAGGCGCTGCCGGCGGTGAGGATCCAGCCGGCGAAATGCAGCGCCAGGGAGAGCAGCAGGCGGCGGCGTCTGCGATACATCCCGGCCAGCGCCTCCTGCATCGTCGCCACCTGGTCGGCGGCGTCGTGGAACCAGGCGGCGCCGATGCGCGGGGCGAGGAAGCGGAACAGATCGTCGGTGCCGTGCTGCATGGCGATGAAGCCGCCGCCGAGCAGCCCCGCCACCGCCACCCCGGCGGCCAGCGGCACCACCAGCGGCGAGTGCGGATGGCGCACCGCCAGCACGACGAGGCCGAGGGCGATGAACACCATCTCGGCGAGAAACTCGGCGGTGACATCGACCAGCGTACTCGCCGCGGCCAGCGGCCAGGAGAGCCCGTGCAGATTGGCCGCCCGCGCGCCGAGAACGAAGCCGCCCAGGGCCGAGAAGGGCAGCAACTGCCCGCTCGAATCGCGCACCATGCGGCTCCAGACATAGCCCGGCCCCGACAGGCCCGAGTGGCGCGGCGCCACCACCCACCAGGCCAGCCCGAGCACCAGGAAAATGCCGATCTGATAGGCCGAAAGCAGCCCGAGCCCGTGCCAGCCCACCGACAGCGCCGCCGCCGCCACCTTCGCCGCGCCGAAATAGCCGAGCACCAGGGTGAAGGCGGCGAGCCCCGCCAGCCCGAGCCCGATCGAGAGCAGCCTCACTTCCGCTTCGGCCGGATGAACATCCGCGCGAACCGCACCAGGCGCGGCACGGTGTTGGGGCGCAGCAGCCGCGCGTCATAGCCCGCCATGCGCCGCTCGTTCTCGGCGAGGCAGATGTCGAGCAGCGTCGCGGTGTCGATCTCCTCGCCGATCTGGTCGGTCTTGAGGGTGAAGTTGGCGTCGTCCTCCTTGACCTCGCCGGTGCTGAGGTCGCGCGCGAGCCCCATCCGCTCCATCGCGAGCGTCGCCCACACCGCCAGCGTGCGCAGGAAGAACCAGGGCCGGCGCCACCAGGGCAGGGTGGACTTATACCAGGCGAGCCAATTGACGAAGAACAGGATATGACGCGCCTCCTCCTGCACCACCGGCTCGAAGGTCTCCACCAGTTCGGGCGGAAAATAGCCCGAGCGGCGGGCGCTCTCGAACAGGCCGAAGGCGAAGAAACTGTCGATGCACTCGCCATAGGCGGTGATCAGATAGGACCATTCGGGGTCGGTGGGCTCGAGATAGTCGGGTTCGGGGGCGAGTTGGATGCCGTAGAACGCCACCAGCCGCGCCAGCACCTCCTTGTGGCGGCCCTCCTCCCAGCCGTTGAGTTCCAGGGCCTCGCGCACCAGCGGGTCGGCGACGGTGCGGGCGAAGGAGAGCATGCGCAGCCGCGCGCGGCCTTCGGTCTGCACCGCGATGTCCCAGATCGGCAGGCCGGTCAGCCGCTGCCTGGCCGCCGCGTCCAGCACCGGCCAGGCGATGACCGAGGGCTTGTAGGGGTTGAAGGTCTCGATCAGCATGCGGCTGAACATCGTCCGCTGCGCCGGGCTGCCGCGGCGGATGCGGCCCGGTTCGGCGAAATCCCAGAAGCGGGAGGCACGGTCGGCCGCCGCAATCGTCGCTTGATCGGTCAAGAGCACCCACTCCCTGCCACATCCGCGCCGCTCTCTACACCCGCTCCCGAAGATGAGGCTATAGAGCGACCGCCGCCGCTCGGGCGGCCTCGCTGGAAGATGAGGCGGCGTTTGGACGGCACAACCCTGCTCACCGGCGGCTCGGGCTTCGTCGGCTCCGCGGTCGCCCGCGTGCTCGCCGCCCGCGGCCACGGCTTGCGCTTCCTCCTCCGCGCGGGCAGCGACCGGCGCAACCTCGCCGGCCTCCCCGGCGCGATCGTCGAGGGCGACCTCGACGACGAGGCTTCGCTCGCCCGCGCCCTCGCCGGCTGCCGCTTCCTCTTCCACGTCGCCGCCGACTACCGGCTCTGGGTGCCCGACCCCGCGCCGATGCTGCGCGTCAACGTGGGCGGCACCGAGGCGCTGATGCGCGCCGCTCTCGCCGCCGGCGTCGAACGCATCGTGCATACCTCGAGCGTCGCCGCCCTCGGCCTCACGCCCGACGGCACGCCGGCGGACGAAGCGACGCCGCTCGCCCCAGCCGCGCTCGTCGGCGCCTACAAGCGCTCCAAATACCTCGCCGAGCTGGTGGTGCTGCGGCTGGTGGCCGAGGCCGGGCTGCCCGCGGTCATCGTCAACCCCGCCGCCCCGATCGGCCCGCGCGACCGCAAGCCCACCCCCACCGGGCGGATGGTGCTCGATGCGGCGCGCGGGCGCATCCCCGCCTATCTCGACACCGGGCTCAACGTCGTCCACGTCGATGACGTGGCCGAGGGCCACGCGCTCGCACTCGAGCGCGGGCGGATCGGCGAGCGCTACATACTGGGCGGCGAGAATCTCCTCCTGCGCGATCTCCTCGCCCTCATCGCCGAGGCCGCCGGCCGCTCCCCGCCGCGCCTGCGCCTGCCCGCCGCCCCGCTCTATCCCGTCGCCCTCGCTGCCGAGGCCTGGGCGCGGCTCTCCGGGGCGGAGCCGATGCTCACCCGCGATCATCTGCGCATGGCGCGCAAGAAGATGTTCTTCGCCTCCGCCCGCGCCGAGGCCGACCTCGGCTACACCCACCGTCCCGCCCGCGCCGCGATCGCGGACGCGCTGGCCTGGTTCCGCGCCGAGGGGCTGCTCGGGTGAGCGCGCTCGCCCTCCTCGCCTGGCTCTATCTCGCGCTGTTCCACGGCGGCTTCTGGGGCGGATTCTGGCGCGACGGGCCGGAACTGGCGCCGGCGCGCCCGGCCAGCCTGCCTGCGGTCGATATCATCGTCCCCGCCCGCAACGAGGCCGAAACCATCGCCCCGGTCATCGCCTCCCTCCTCGCCCAGGACTATGCGGGCGCCTTCCGCATCCTCCTCGTCGATGACGCGAGCACGGACGCCACCATGGCGCGCGCCCCCGCCGACCCGCGCCTGGTCGCCATTCCCGCCCGCCCCCGCCCGCGCGGCTGGAGCGGCAAGGTCTGGGCGATGGCGGAGGGGCTGGCGCGCGCCGAGGCGCCGCTCCTCCTCTTCACCGACGCCGACATCCTGCACGACCCGCGCCACCTTTCGACGCTGGTCGCCAAGGCGGAGGCGGAGGGGCTCGACCTGGTCTCCGAGATGGTGGCGCTGCGCTGCGTCTCGCTGGCCGAGCGCGCGCTGGTCCCCGCCTTCGTCCATTTCTTCCGCCTGCTCTACCCCTTCGCGCGGGTGAACGACCCGCTGTCGGCGACCGCGGCGGCGGCCGGCGGCACCATGCTGGTACGCGCCCGCGCGCTCGCCCGCATCGGCGGAATGGCGGCGATCGCGCCGGCGCTGATCGACGATGTGGCGCTCGCCCGCGCCATCAAGCGGGGCGGGCGCGTCTGGCTCGGGCTTTCCGGCCTCGCCCGCTCGCTCCGCCCCTATCCCCATCTCGGCGACCTCTGGCGGATGATCGCGCGCACCGCCTTCGTCCAGTTGCGCCGCTCCTGGGCGCTGCTGATCCTGGCCGAGGCCGGGCTCGGCGGGCTGTTCCTCGTCCCCCCGCTCGAGGCCTTCCTCGGCTGCGGCCTCGCCCGCCTCTCGGGGCTCGCCGCCTGGGGTCTGATGGGGGCGACCTATCTGCCCATGCTGCGCCGCTATGCCCGCTCGCCGCTGTGGGCGCCGGCGCTGCCGCTGGTCGCGCTCTTCTACATGGCGGCGACGCTGGGCTCCGCGCTCGACCATGCGCGCGGGCGAGGGGCGGCGTGGAAATCCCGCGCCTACGGGGCGGCGCCGTGAGCGGGGCCGAGAACGTCGAATCCTGGTCGGGCAAGGACCGGGCGGACGAGAATTTCCCGGTCGCCTCCGCGCTCATCCGCCCGGCGCTGCGCCGCCACGTCCACGCCTTCTACGCCTTCGCCCGCAATGCCGACGACATCGCCGACAGCCCCGCGCTGGAGCCCGCCGAGAAGATCCGCCGGCTCGACGCGATGGAGGCGGTGCTGACCGGCGCCCGCGACGGCGGCTCCCCCTCCGCGCTGGCCTTGCGCGCGAGCCTCGCCGAGACCGGCGTCAGCGCCACCCATGCGTGCGAACTGCTGATCGCCTTCCGCCGTGACGTGACCAGGCGCCGCTACCAGGATTTCGCCGAACTGATGGACTATTGCCGCTACTCGGCGATGCCGGTCGGGCGGCACGTGCTCGATCTGCACGGCGAGGGGCCCGCCACCCACCCGCCTGCGGACGCGCTGTGCAGCGCGCTGCAGATCCTCAACCATCTCCAGGACTGCGCGGCCGATCTCGCGGCCCTCGACCGCTGCTATCTGCCGCTCGACCGGCTGGCGGCCGCCGGCGCCACGATCGAGGATCTCCGCCGCCCCGCGCTCACCCCCGGCCTGCGCCTGGTGATCGACGGGCTGCTGGGCGAAACCGCGGCGCTGAACGCGCGCGCGGCCGATCTGCCGCGGCGCACCCGCGCGCGGGGCCTCAGGCTGGAGACCGCGGTCATCCTCGGCCTCTCGCGCCGTCTCGCCCGGCGGCTGGCCGCGGAGGACCCGCTCGCCGCGCGGGTGAGGCTCCGCCGCGGGGATTTTTTCGGCGCTGCGCTCACGAGCCTGCGGTTCCTGCCGTGAGGGAGGAGGATTTCGCCGCCGTCGCTGCCCTGGTGCGCGCGTCCGGCACCACTTTCTATCGCGGCATGCGCATCCTGCCGCGCGAGCGGCGGGGGGCGATGTATGGGATCTATGCCTTCTGTCGCCTGGTCGACGACATCGCCGACGAGCCCGCCCCGCTCGCCGAAAAGACCGCCCGCCTGGCCGCCTGGCGCGAGCGCATCGCAGCACTTGCCGCGGGGGCCGCGGGGCGGGACGCGGTGGAGCGGGTGCTCGCCGAGGCGATCGGCCGCTACGCCCTCGACCCGGCGGATTTCCTCGCGGTGATCGAGGGGATGGCGATGGACGCGGGGGAGCCCATCGTGGCACCCGATCTCGCCACCCTCGATCTCTATTGCGACCGGGTGGCCGCCGCGGTCGGGCGGCTTTCGGTGCGGGTCTTCGGCGAGCCCTCGGCGGCGGGGCTCGCGGTCGCGCACCATCTCGGCCGCGCCCTGCAACTGACCAACATTTTGCGCGATCTCGCCGAGGACGCCGCGCGGGGCAGGCTCTATCTCCCGGCCGAGTGGCTGGCCGAGGCCGCGGTGCCGCCGGAGCCCGCGCGGGCGCTCGCCGCCCCTTCGCTGGCGCTCGTCTGCGAACGCGCCGCCGCCGAGGCCGAGCATCATTTCGCCGCCGCCCGCGCCGCCATGGCGCGCTGCGAGCCCCGGGCGATGCGCCCGGCGCGGCTGATGGGCGCGTCCTATGGCGCGATCCTCGCCGCGCTGCGCCGGCGCGGGTGGGAGCGGCCGGCGGAGCGGGTGCGGCTTTCCGGCCTGGCCAAGCTGGGGCTGGCCGCGCGCGCGCTGTGGCCGTGAGCGGGCGGGTCCATGTCATCGGCGCCGGGCTCGCCGGGCTCGCCGCCGCCACCGCGCTCGCCGCGGGCGGGCGGCGCGTCGTGCTGCACGAGGCGGGGCCGGCGGCGGGCGGGCGCTGCCGGTCGTTCTTCGATGCCACGCTCGGCTGCCGCATCGACAACGGCAACCACCTCCTCCTTTCCGGCAACCGCGCCACACTCGCCTACCTCCGCCGCATCGGGGCGGAAGCCTCGCTGGGCGGGCCGGCGGCGCCGCTGTTTCCCTTCCACGATCTCGCGAGCGGGGCGCGCTGGACGCTGCGGCTTTCGCCCGGCCGCCTCCCCTGGTGGCTGCTTTCCGCGCGGAGGCGGGTGCCGGGGACGCGGCCGGCCGCCTATCTCCGCCTGCTCCGCTTCCTGCGGGCGGGACCGGAGGCGACGGTTGCGGAGCTTGCCGGGGATGATGCCCTCGCCCGCCGCCTGATCCTGCCGCTCGCCGTCGCCGCGCTGAACACGCCCCCCGGCGAAGGCTCGGCGCGGCTCCTGGGCGCGGTGCTGCGCGAGACGCTGCTCGCCGGCGGGGCGGCCTGCCGGCCGCTGGTGCCGCGCGAGGGGCTTTCGGAATCGCTGATCGATCCCGCGCTCGGCTTCCTCGCCGCGCGCGGGGCGGAGATCGGCTTCTCGCGGCGCGTCGGCGCGCTCGTCACCGCGGGCGGGCGGCTCTGCGCGCTGGCGACGGCGGAAGGGACGATCGCGCTCGGGGCGGAGGATCGGGCGATCCTTGCCGTTCCCGCCCCGGTCGCCGCCGCGCTGCTGCCGGGGCTTGCCGTGCCGCAGCGGTTCCAGGCGATCCTGAACCTGCATTTCCGCATCGAAGCCCCGCCGGGCGAGGCGGGGTTCGTGGGGCTGGTGGGCGGGGTGGCGGAATGGGTGTTCGTCAAGCGCGGGGTGGTTTCGGTGACGATCAGCGCGGCCAATGCGCTGGCCGATCTGGCGCCCGAGGCGCTGGCTGCCCGCGTCTGGCCCGAGGTGGCGGCGACGCTCGCCCTGCCGCAGGGGATGCCGCCGTGGCGGGTGGTGAAGGAGAAGCGCGCGAGCTTCGCCGCGACGCCGGCCGAGGACCGCCGCCGGCCCGGCGCCGCCACCGCGCTCGCCAACCTCACGCTCGCCGGCGACTGGACCGCGACCGGCCTGCCCGCCACCGTCGAGGGCGCTATCCGCTCGGGCGAACGGGCGGCGGTTCTGGCGGGTGCGGCTGGGGCGGACGGGATGGGGCACTGACGGCGGGTCGGGGGCGTTTTCGCGCCGGGCCTGCGGGCGCCGCGGTGGCGGGGGGCGTGGGCGGCTCGGCCGCCGGTTCGGGCCGGGGCGGTTCGGGCCGGGGCGGCTCGGGCGGCGGGGGCAGGGCGAGCATGCGGCAGAGCGGGCGGATGGTGCGGCGCAGGCCGGGGGAGGCGGCGAGCAGGGCGGCCATGGCGGGATCGGCGAGGAGGTGGCGGAGCTGGCTGGCGGCCGGGCAGAGCGGGGGCGGGACGACGCGGGAGAGCCAGCCCGGGCGGCGGGGCAGATGGAGCCAGGCGAGCGAGGGCGCCGGCGGGAGGGCGCGGGTGGCGCGCGGCGGAGTGGTGGAGGGACGGGTGATGGAAGCGCGGGGCGGCGCGCCGGGGGGGATGCGGGCGGCGAGGCGGGCGAAGCGGGCGGCGATGCGGCCGAGGCGCGCGTAGATGAGACGGAGCACGGCTTCGAGCGGGCGGTTCCTGGCCGC
>DAHWFB010000040.1 GCA_027326105.1 Acetobacteraceae bacterium | reverse complement strand
CGGCCCCGCGCCGGTTCGCGGGCCGGTCCGCATCGCCGCCGCGCGGGTCGCGCCCGCCCCCCCGGTGGTGGCCCGCCCGGTGGTGGCCCGCCCCGAGGTGGCCGCCGCGTTCGCCGCCACCTGGCGGGTGCAGGTGGGCAGCTTCCTGGCCGCGCCCCCGGCGCGCAACGCCGCCCTGCTGGCGCGGCGCGACCTGCCCTGGGGCGTCGTCCATGTGCAGACCCTGGTGCTCGCCGGCCGCCGCATCTGGCGCGGCCAGATCGGCGGTCTCGACCGTGCCCAGGCCTGGCGGAGCTGCGCCGACCTCGCCCGCCGCCACATCCCCTGCCTGGTCCTCGGCCCGGCCAACCCCCGCGTCGCCGAACGCTGAGCGCGGCCCGCGCCCCCGCCGCTTCTGCGCGGCGGTTCAGGCTTTCTTAAGCCGGATGGCGTTCAATCCGGGGCCCGACCAGCCCGAGGATCAACGTCCCGATGCCCCTACCCCAAGGCCGTGACGATGCCACCGCGAACCCGGGGGACCTGGTACCCCGCGGCGAGCGCGACAGTTTCGTGGCCTTCGCCTTCGCCGCCGCCGACGTGCTCCTCACCCTCGACGAAAAGGGCACGATCCTCGAGGCGCAGGGAGCGCTGCGGGCGTTCTTCGGCGCCGCCGCCGCGCAACTGGCCGGCCGCGCGCTGACCGAGTTCCTGCTCCCCGCCGACCAGCCGCTGGCCGAGGCGATCCTCGCCCGCGCCGCCCGCGCCACCCGCTTCGAGCGGGCGGTGCTGTCGCTGGTCTCGCCCGGGCGGGCCGCCTTCCCGGTGGTGCTCGGCGGCTGCCTGGTTCCCAGCCTGCCCGGCCGCCTCTTCGCCAGCCTCTCCGTCCCCACCCCCCTGCCCGCGCCCGGCAACCGCGATGCCGCCGGCCTGCTCGACGCGGAGGCCTTCGAAGCCGCCGCCCGCGCCGCCACCGCCGCCCCGGACGGCCGCCCGCGCACCCTCGCGCTGCTGCGCGTGCGCGGGCTCGACCAGGCCGCGGCGAAGCTCAGCCCGGAGCGGCGCACGCGGCTCCTCGCCCGCGTCGGCGGCACGCTGCGCACCCGCGCGGCCGATGGCGACCTCGCCGGCCGGCTCGGCCCCGATTCCTTCGGGGTGGTCACCGCCGCCCCGCTGCCGTCCGAGGAGATCGCCGGCGAAATCGCCGCCATCGTCGCCACCCACGCCGACGGCGCCACGGTCGCGGCCAGCGTCAGCGCGGTCGATCTCGCCGCCGGCCAGCTCAGCGAGGCCGGCCTCGCCCAGGCGCTCGCCTACACCCTGCGCCAGTTCGCGACCGATGCCGCCGCCCCGCCCGCCAGCCTCTCCGCCGGCCTCGCCGCGGCGATGGACGGCACCACCAGCCGGCTCGACGCGCTGCGCCGGACCATCCGCCGGGACGAATTCGCGGTCGCCTTCCAGCCCATCGTCAACATCGACACCGGCCACATCCATCATTTCGAGGCGCTCGCCCGCTTCCCCGGCACCACCAGCCCCGGCGCCACCATCAGCTTCGCCGAGGAGGTGGGGGTGATCGCCGAGTTCGACCTCGCGATGACGCGGCGCGTCCTGCGCCAGCTCGAAGTGGCGCCGCGCCACGCCATCGCGGTCAATCTCTCCGCCCGCTCGGTGGCCCAGCCCGGCTTCCGCCGCCAGCTGCTCGCCCTGCTCGCCGCCCACGGCACGGCGGCGTCGCGCCTGGTGTTCGAGCTCACCGAATCGGCGATGATCGACGACATGCCCGCCGCGGTCGACTTCCTGCGCGAGCTGCGCCGCCAGGGCCATCGCGTCTGCCTCGACGATTTCGGCGCCGGCCGCGCCGGCTACGGCTATCTGCGCCGCTTCGAGGTCGACTACGTCAAGATCGACGGCGCCTTCCTGCGCGCCGCGGTGCACGACCGGCGCGAGCGCGCCATGCTGCGCTCGGTCATCCGCCTCGGCGCCGAGCTCGGCTTCTCGGTGGTCGGCGAGATGATCGAGACCGAGGAGGAGGCGGCGCTCGCCCGCTCGGTCGGCATGGCGCTCGGCCAGGGCTACCTGCTCGGCCGCCCCGCCGCCGACCTCCCCTGCGCGCCCTCGTCCCGCCCCGTGGCCGCCGGCGCCGAGCCGCGGGGAACCCGCGTGCCGGGCTGACAGCGGCCCGCCGAGGGCCTATCGTGGCCTCCACCCCGCCCGTGGAGAACCGCCATGCTCAACCCCGTAGCCCCCCTGCCGCTCAAGGACCCGAGCCTCTTCCGCCAGGCCGATTTCATCGACGGTAAATGGGTCGAAGCCGCCAGCGGGCGCTCCATCGGCGTCGTCAACCCGGCCACCGGCGAGACGCTGGGCACCGTCCCCGCGCTCTCCGCCGCCGAGACCCGGGCCGCGATCGAGGCCGCCCACCGCGCCCAGAAGCCCTGGCGCGCCCTGCTCGCCAAGGAGCGCGCGGCGATCCTGCGCCGCCTGTTCGAGCTGATGATGGCGAACCAGGAGGATCTGGCGCAGATCATGACCGCCGAGCAGGGCAAGCCGCTGGCCGAAAGCCGCGGCGAGATCGCCTATGCCGCGAGCTTCCTCGAATGGTTCGCCGAGGAGGGCAAGCGCGTCTACGGCGATACCATCCCGGCCACCGGCCCGGGCAAGCGCATCCTGGTGCTCAAGGAGCCGATCGGGGTCTTCGCCGCGATCACGCCGTGGAACTTCCCCGCCGCCATGATCACCCGCAAGGCCGGGCCGGGCTGGGCCGCCGGCTGCACCGGGGTGATCCGCCCGGCCAGCCAGACGCCCTATTCCGCGCTCGCGCTCGCGGTGCTGGCCGAACGCGCGGGCATGCCCGCCGGGGTCTGCAACGTCATCACCGGCCCGGCCGGGGAGATGGGCGCCGAACTGACCTCGAACCCCCTGGTGCGCAAGCTCACCTTCACCGGCTCGACCGAGGTGGGGGCGAAGCTGCTCGCCCAGTGCGCGCCGACCGTCAAGAAGACCAGCATGGAACTCGGCGGCAACGCCCCCTTCCTGGTCTTCGACGACGCCGACCTCGACGCCGCGGTGGCGGGCGCGATGCTGAGCAAATACCGCAACACCGGCCAGACCTGCGTCTGCGCCAACCGCCTCCTGGTGCAGGATGGCGTCTATGACGCCTTCGCCGCCAGGCTCGCCGAGGCGGTGGGCAGGCTCAAGGTCGGCAACGGCATCGAACCCGGCGTCACCCAGGGCCCGCTGATCAACGCCGCCGCGGTGGCCAAGGTCGAGGCCCATATCGCCGACGCGGTGGCCCGCGGTGCCCGGGTGGCCGCCGGCGGCAAGCGCCACGCCCTGGGCGGCAATTTCTTCGAGCCCACCATCCTCACCAACGTGCCGGCGGGCGCGGACATCTTCCGCGAGGAGACCTTCGGCCCGGTGGCGCCGCTGTTCCGCTTCACGACCGAGGAGGAAGGGCTGCGGCTCGCCAACGACACCGAATTCGGCCTCGCGGCCTATTTCTACGCCCGCGACATCGGCCGCATCTTCCGCGTCGCCGAGGGGCTGGAATACGGCATCATCGGCATCAACGAGGGCATCATCTCGACCGAGGTCGCCCCCTTCGGCGGCATGAAATCCTCCGGCCTCGGCCGCGAAGGCTCCAAATACGGCATCGAGGACTATCTCGAGATCAAATACCTCGCCCTCGGCGGCATCGGCGCCTGAGGCATCGGCGCCTGACCGCCCCGCTCCCCTCCCCGCCGCCCGCAGCTCCCGCCGCGCCGGCTCAGGCGGCGCCAGCTCAGGCGGCGCGGCGGGAGCTTCCTGCCGCCATCGCGCCGTAGGCTTCGGCGAAGGCCGCCACCGCCGCCGCGGTCGCGTTCCACGGCAGCGAAACCCGGATCGCCTCGCCGGCGAGCGCGCCGCACCCCATCGCCGCCAGCACGTGGCTGCGCGCGATTTTGCCCGAGGAGCACGCCGCCCCGGCCGAGACCGCGAAGCCGGCGAGATCGAGCGCGATCACCTGGGTCTGCGCCGCCACCCCGGGCAGCCCGAGGCAGGTGGTGTTGGCGAGCCGGGCGGCGCCGGCGCCGATCACCACCGCCCCCGCCGCGACCGCGGCCCGCTCGATCTCCGCCCGCCAGCCCGCCATCGCCTCGCCCGGGCGCGCGGCGTCGGCGGCCGCCGCCATGCCGGCGATGGCGGCGAGCCCCGGCGTGCCGCCGCGCCGCCCGCGCTCCTGCCCGCCGCCGCCGATCAGCGGCGCGAGCGCGCTTCCTCCGGGGCCGAGCAGCAGCGCCCCCGCGCCCGCCGGCCCGCCCATCTTGTGCCCGGAGACCACCACCGCCGCGGCGCCGAGGGCGCCGCAATCGAGCGCGACCCTGCCCGCCGCCTGGGCGGCATCGGCCAGCAGCAGCGCCCCATGGCGGTGGCAGAGGGCCGCCGCCTCGGCCAGCGGTTGCAGCGTCCCGGTCTCGTTGTTGGCCGCCATCAGCGCCACCAGCGCCGGCCCGCCGCGGGTCAGCAGCGCTTCCAGGGCGGCGAGATCGGCGACCCCGCGGCCGTCCACCGGCAGGATCGCGGCCCCCGCGGCGGCGGCGAACACCGCCGGATGCTCGGTCGCCCCCACGATCACCCGCCGCCCCGCCCCGAGGGCGGCAATCACCTGCGCCAGCGCCTCGGTCGCCCCCGAGGTGAACACCACCTCCTGCGCCGGCGCCCCGAACCGGGCGGCGAGCCTCTCGCGCGCGTCTTCCAGGCAGGCCCGCGCGGCGCGGCCCGCCCCGTGCACGGAGGCCGGGTTGCCGGTCAGATCGAGCGCCGCCAGCGCCGCCGCCCGCGCCTCGGGCCGCAGCGGCTCGGAGGCGTTGGCGTCGAGGTAGATCACGCCCCTTCGGAGGCCTCCTGCCGGTCCGGCCGCACCGCGGCGAGCGGCCGCGCCAGGGAGGCGACGCGGGTTTCGAGTTCGGAGAGTTCGGCGCGCAGCGACTCGAGGTCGCGCAGCAGCGGGTCGAGCATCTCGTCGCACGGGGTGCCGTAGGATTCGAACACCGGCCGCTGGGGCTTGCGGTCCACCGCGCGGGCGGGAATGCCCACCACCGTGGTGCCGGCGGGCACCTCGCGCACCACCACCGCGTTGGCGCCGACGCGGGCCCCGTCGCCGACCAGGATGGCGCCGAGCACCTTGGCCCCGGCGCCGACGATCACGTTGTTGGCGATGGTGGGGTGGCGCTTGCCGTGGCTCAGCGTGGTCCCGCCCAGCGTGACCCCCTGGTAGAGCGTCACGTCGTCGCCCACCTCCGCGGTCTCGCCGATCACCATGCCCATCCCGTGGTCGATCACCAGGCGCCGGCCCAGGGTGGCGCCGGGGTGGATCTCGATCCCGGTCAGCCAGCGCCCGACGCCGGACAGGAAACGGGCCGGCAGCCGCAGCCCGCGCCGCCACAGGGCGTGGGCGAACCGGTGCCAGATCTGGGCGTGCAGCCCGGGGTAGCACAGCAGGACTTCCAGGCTGGATCGCGCCGCAGGGTCGCGTTCCCGGTAGGCGCGGACGCTCTCACGCAAATAGATGAGGGGCATGCGACATTTCCATTATGAAAGACCGTGCCAACACCCTATATTCCTTTCTGCTCCCGGGGTGGAAGCCCCGATGGAGCCGTCGGCCGGGCCAGCGGAGGGCATTTGGTGCGGGCGGGCCGGCGGGTCAATCGGGGCGGACGGACGAAAACGCGCCACGCGAGCGTCGCTTCCGCGCCGGAGGGCGGAAGCCAGGGGGCAGGACCCCCGGGGGACAAGGACCCTGGGGACGAGGACAGCGAATCGGCCGGGGCGGCGCATGCCGCAAACCCGGTCTTGGGATAGCAAAAAGAAAACGGATTTTGGGACGCCATGCCAGAGGTGATGTTCGCCGGCCCGGTCGGCCGGCTCGAAGGACGCTACCACCACAACAAGGAGAAGGGGGCGCCGCTCGCGCTCATCCTGCATCCCCACCCGCTGCAAAGCGGGACCATGAACAACCGCATCACCTACACCATGTACCAGACCTTCCAGCGCCTCGGCTTCTCCGTCCTGCGCTTCAATTTCCGCGGGGTCGGGCGCAGCCAGGGCCGCTATGACGGGGGCTTCGGCGAGATCGAGGACGCCGCCGCCGCGCTCGACTGGATGCAGGCGGTCAACCCGGCCTCCGGCGGGCTCTGGATCTCGGGCTACTCGTTCGGCGCCTTCGTCGGCATGCAGCTGCTCATGCGCCGCCCGGAAATCTCCGGCTGGGTGAGCGTGGCGCCGCCGGCCAGCCACTACGACTTCGGCTTCCTCGCCCCCTGCCCCTGCGGCGGGCTGATGATCCATGGCGACGCCGACGAGCTGGTCCCCGAATCCTCGGTGCGCAAGCTGGTCGACAAGCTCAACACCCAGAAGGGCGTCAGCGTGGACTACCGCATCTTCCCCGGCGCGGACCATATCTTCGCCGCCCACGCCGAACCGGTGGCCGCCGCCGTCGAGGACTATGTCGGCAAGGCGGTCGCCCGCCGGCAGATGGCCCTCGCCGCGGACTGAGGCGGACCGCGACCGGCCGCAGTCCTGCGATGGGAGCGCAGGCAGGGATGGCGGCTGAAGGCTTCAGCCGCCGTTTCCATTGAAAGCCCCCCCCTTGGTGCGCAACGTCGTCACCGTCGGCGCCTGGACGATGGCGAGCCGTGTGCTCGGCTTCCTGCGCGATATCCTGATCGCCCGCTTCCTCGGCGCCGGCATGGCGGCGGATGCGTTCTTCGTCGCGCTGCGCCTGCCCGGCCTGCTCCGGCTCCTGTTCGGCGAGGGTTCGTTCAACGCGGCCTTCGTGCCCGCCTTCACCGCGACCCTCGCCGCCGAGGGCGAGGGCGCGGCGCGCCGGCTGGCCGCGGAGACCGCGGCGGTGATGGCCGCCTGGCTCACCCTCCTCGCTCTCGCCGGCGTCCTCTTCATGCCGGCGGTGGTGTGGGGGCTGGCGCCCGGGTTCGCGGCGCTGCCCGCCAAGTTCGCGCTGGCGGTGCGGCTGGGGCGGATCACCTTCCCCTATCTGATGCTGATCTGCCTCGCCGCCCTGCTCGGCGGCATGCTCAACGGCATCGGCCGCTTCGGGCCGGCCGCCGCCGCGCCGGTGCTGTTCAACGTCTGCATGATCGCCGCCCTGCTCGGCCTGTCGCCGCTGGTCGGCGGGCCGGCCTATGCGCTCGCCTGGGGGGTCACGGTTTCCGGCATGGCGCAGCTTTGCCTGCTCGCCGCCGCCGCCGCCGCCGCCGGCTGGGGCCTGCGGCTCTCCTGGCCGCGGGTCACCCCCGGGGTGCGGCTGGTGTTCCGGCGCATGGTGCCGGGCCTGGTCGGCGCCGGGGTCACCCAGATCAACCTCGCGGTCGATGTCATCATCGCGAGCCTGCTGCCCGCCGGCTCGGTCTCCGTCCTCTACTACGCGGACCGGGTGAACCAGTTGCCGCTCGGCGTCATCGGCGCGGCGGTGGGCACCGCGCTGCTGCCCACGCTCTCGCGCCAGCTCCGCCTCGGCGAGGCGGCGGCGGCGCGGGCCAGCCTCAACCGGGCGATCGAGCTCTCCGCCCTGCTGACCCTGCCCGCCGCCGCGGCGCTGATCAGCGAGCCCGGCCCGGTGATCGCGGTGCTGTTCGGGCGCGGCGCCTTCGGGGCGGGGGACGTCGCGCGCAGCGCCGCAGCACTGGTCGCCTACGCCGCCGGTCTGCCCGCCTTCGTGCTGGTGAAGGTGCTCGCCCCCGGCTTCTTCGCCCGCGGCGACACCAGAACCCCGGTGCTGATCGCGCTCGCCGCCATGGTGCTCAACATCGGCTTCAACCTGGCGCTGATGGGCCCGCTCGCCCAGGTCGGCGTCGCGCTGGCGACCACGCTCGCCGCCTGGGTCAACGCGGCGAGCCTCGGCGTGCTGTTGTTCCGCCGCGGCCACTGGCGCCCGGATGCCCGCCTCGCCGCCCGGCTCTGGCGCATGGCCGCCGCCGGGCTGGCGATGGCCGCCGGGCTGCGCCTGGCCGAAGCGGCCGGGCTCGCCGGGCTGATCGCGACCCCCGGGCTGCGCTGGGCCGGGCTCGCTGCGCTGGTCGCGCTGGGGCTCGCGCTCTACGGTGGCATCGGCCAGGGCCTGCGCGCGTTCGACTGGCGCGAGGTGCGCGCCGGCCTGCGCCCCGCCGCCAGAACCGGCGGGTGACCGGGCCGGGGGTTGACCGGGCCGGGGGTTGACCGGCGGCGGAGGGGCGGAGAGAAGCGGGGCCTCGCCCCTTCGCGGAGTGTTTCGCCCATGCAGCGGGTCTTTTCCGGCATCCAGCCCTCGGGCATCCCCCAGCTCGGCAACTATCTCGGCGCCATCCGCAACTGGGTGCGCATGCAGGCGGACCATGAATGCCTGTGGTGCGTGGTCGATCTGCACGCCATCACCGTCTGGCAGGACCCGCAGACGCTGCGGCGGCAGACCCGCGAGCTCGCCGCCGCGCTGATCGCCTGCGGGGTGGACCATCGCCGCCACATCCTCTTCGCCCAGTCCCGCGTCCGCGCCCACGCCCAGCTCGCCTGGATCTTCAACTGCGTGGCCCGGCTGGGCTGGCTCAACCGGATGACCCAGTTCAAGGACAAGGCGGGCAAGGACCGCGAGAACGCCTCCGCCGGGCTCTATGTCTATCCCGACCTGATGGCGGCCGACATCCTGCTCTATCACGCGACCCGCGTGCCGGTGGGTGATGACCAGCGCCAGCATCTCGAGCTCGCCAACGACATCGCGCAGAAATTCAACCACGACTATGGCAGCGACTTCTTCCCCGCGATCGAGCCGCTGATCCTCGGTCCGGCGGCGCGGGTGATGAGCCTGCGCGACGGGACCCGGAAGATGTCGAAGTCCGACCCCTCGGACCAGAGCCGGATCAACCTCGCCGACGAGGCGGACGCGATCCGCCTCAAGATCCGCCGCGCCCGGACCGACGCCGAGCCGCTGCCCGCCGAGCCCGCCGGCCTCGCCGGGCGGGCGGAGGCGCGCAATCTGGTCGGCATCTATGCAGCACTCGCCGATCTCACCCCCGACGCGGTGCTCGCCGAGCATGGCGGCAAGGGCTTCGGGGCGTTCAAGGAGGCGCTGGCCGATCTGATGGTGGCGGTGCTCGCCCCGATCGGCGCGGAGACCCGCCGCCTGCTCGCCGACCCCGGCCACATCGAAGCGATCCTCGCCGAAGGCGCCACCCGCGCCGCCGCCCTCGCCGACCCGATCCTCGCCGAGGCCGAACGCCTGGTCGGCTTCCTGGCCTAGCGGCCGGCCGGGTGGATGCCATTGCAACACTAAGCGCCCCGCCAGGGCCGCGGCATGCGCGGCAGTCTGCGCGACCTGGACCGCGCCCTGCGGCGGTGGTCCAAGGTGAGGGGGGCTGCTTCGTAGAGGGAGTATGCCGGATTCTTATTGTCGGCCCTTTAACCGTCCCGTGCTGACTTACAAAATCACGCCCTACGGCGGCTGATTGCCAAGCGATAAATGAAAGACAAAAGGGATGCAACTTCTAAAAGAGTTCCTATCGCCAGCAATATATATTCTTGTAGAAGGGGCATTATGCTCGATGCAGTGATAATAAAACAGCCAGACAAAATTCCAACAAACTCGCGTAGCGTGTTTTTTAATTTTGCGCGAGCCAGCGCATGAATGGCGGCTGTTAAAAAGGATGGCCACAACATTTGTGGCTAGCCAATTTTTTCTGCCCATTGCAGGACAAGGGACAATGCGCCAATTCCCAACGCTGCGAGAGCGAACAAGGCTGTTACGATTGCCGGCGATTTCTTTCTGCTTCGGTGCCCTCCAGCGCGTGGGCGATCGTGTATAAGCCGACAACCCCCATATGGCCGGTCGATCTAGCCCTTTGAAGGGAAGGCTAAGGTTCGTTAACAAACCGCACAGAGACCGTATTCCCCTGAAAGTCGGCTCCGCTGGTGCTCTGCCCACGCGGCGGATCTCCGTTCGGGCTGGCCCCCCCCTTTCGGTTGCCGGTCTTGGCGATGCCGTCGCGGAACGCCTGGAGCGGCGTTCCGCCCGAAAAACCGCCTCCCCGGCGGGGCGCTCGTTGTCGCGGATGACCAGCCCGCCGAGGACGGCGATCATCAGCCGCCCCGCGCTGGCGGCTGTGTCGGCCCACGCCGCGGCCAGCGAGCGGAACTGCGCCCCCGGGGTCCAGGATCTGCCTGACGATCCCGAAAAGGCCGAACACCGAGCGGGCAAGCCAGCTGATCCGCGTCACCGTCACCACCTCGCTGGGGAGGACGGTCCTCAAAAACCCAGCAGTTTCCGCCTCTCCGGGCAACATCCGCCGCCCCCAAATCCCGCTCAGGAAATCACCCGCACCTTCGCCGCCGAATGGGCCATGCGCTGGCCCATGCCGGTGAAGGGGGCGTTGGCTTCCGTGATGCTGGTAAGCAGCCCGCCCCGGCCGGCGCCGTTGGAAGTGAGCTTGAAGCCGAGCGGCGGCAGAATCACCCCCCGCAGTTGGTCGCCGATCCAGCCCGGCGGCACCTCGATCTGTTCGCCCCGGACCGCGTTGCGGATCACCCATCCCGCCGAAGGGGTCGCACCCTGGGCCGCCCAGGCGGTGAACCCGGCCGGCGGGGCGAGCGTGCCGCCGGGCCGGCCGAACCAGGCCGGGTTCACGGTCCACCCGTCCGGCACCACGATCTCCACCCCGCCCGTGCCCGGCTTGCGGAGGTCCCACACCACCGGCCGGTCGCCCCTGCGCACCAGTTCCGGCACCTGCCGCCCGCCGAGCCCGAAGGTCCGGCCCCACTGGCCGAGCACGCCGGAAGCACCGTCCATGGTGATCTCGTTGCTGCCGGTGACCTCGATCCCGCGCATCCCGTGCGCCGCGAACGCCCTGGCGATGCCATCGACCGCCGAGCCCGGCGCCGGGTCGCTGTTGGTCTGCATGAAATTCAGCGACGCCGGGGTGGTCCCGCTGCGCCCGCCCATGCACACCGCGAGATTGACCGTGACCAGCCCATGCCGGTTCTTGTCGCCGGCGAGCGAGCCGGTCCGGGTGGTCACGATGGCGGCAAGCCCGTTGGCGGCGAGCCAGGTGACGATTTCCGCGGCATTGACGTAAGTGACCGGATAGATGGGCCCGGTCCCGTCCGCCATCCCGATCTGGCCGACCCCGTTGCCGTGCGCGTTCACCCGCAGCTTGCCCTTGTGGGCGGGATCGTTGATCCAGGCAGCGAGCGCCTGCGTCGTCGCATGCACGGTGTGCGCGCCGAGATCGGTCACCGTGACCATGCTCGCGACATAGCCCGCATCCGGCAAAGCCGGCGGCAACAGCAGCGGATTGATCACCCCCGGTATGTTGAGATCGTCCGGCCAGACCAGGGTGGCGTGCCCCGGCAGGTGCGCGCCATGCGTGTTCAGCTGGTAGGCGCGCTGGTCACGGATGGAAGGCGCGAAATCATAGAATCCGGTGGTCCCGGTGACATGCAACTCCCAGTACCGGTCATAGTCGGCCATCGCTCATCCCCCTTGCTTCCTGTGCCCGCCGGCGCCGCCGCCGGCAGCAGAAGCCGATCGGCAGAACGCTCCCGCGGATCAGCCATCCCCGGCGCGACTATGCTCCCAACCGCCCCGGCCCGATACGCCTCGCTGCCCCGAAATCGCCCCCGCCAAGCCGCATCGCCCTGCCGCCGTGCTCGCCGCCGTCAAGGACGCGTTCCGCGCCGCTCGCGCGGCGGCCCGCCAGCGCGGGCCGTCCTTGACCGCGCCTGCGCGCGCCGGCTCTCGGGAATCAGGCCGGGGCGGAAAAACGCCGCCCCGGCCGAACAGAAAAACGGACTTTAGTCCTATATGGAAGGAACTTTTCCTTGTGCCCAACCCCCGGTTGTGGCCAAATCCCCCCATGGCAGCGCTCACCCTCCCCACCACCCCGGCCGAACGCTTCGCCTGGATTCTCGGCGCGCTCCGCCGCGCCGTCGCCACCCAGTCCGCCGCCGCCGAGGCGGCCGCCGCCCGCGCCGCCGCCGGCAGGCCCGCCCTCGCCCGCCCCGCCCACCTCGCCCATCACGTCGCGCTGGTCCTCACCGCGCCCCTGTTCCGCCTCCTCCGGGGCCGCATCGAGCTCGCACAGCACCGCGAGCTCGTCTAGCTGTTGCCTCGTCGGGGTGATTGTCGGAACCGCCATTCTGAACCCTCGAAACCACCTTGCCAATCTCTCA
>DAHWFB010000027.1 GCA_027326105.1 Acetobacteraceae bacterium | reverse complement strand
CAAGCACGGGATCGAGAGCCGCGCCGCCCATCTCGGCGCGGAGGGCGAGGAGGAGACGATCTACCGCGCCCGCGGCCAGCTCGCACCCGCCCGCCGGCTCGCCTGCCGCGCCCGCATCGAAGGCGATCTCGTCATCGACGTGCCGGAAGAGTTCGCGGTCAACCGCCAGATCGTGCGCAAGCGCGCCGAGATCCGCGCCATCGCGCCCGATCCCGCCGTCCGCCTGCACGCGGTCGCGGTGGCAAAGCCCGACATGGCGCACCCTTCCGGGGATCTCGACCGGCTGCTCGCCGCCGTCGCCACCGCCGGCGGCTACCACGGGCTCACCGCCGATCCGCCCCTGCTCGCCACCGTGCAGGCCAGCCTGCGCGCCGGCGGGTTCGAGGTCACCGCCGCCGTCCACCAGGACCGCGGCGCGCCGGTGCTGGTCGGCCTCTGGCCCGGACGGCGGGAGCGGGTGTTCGGGCTCGCCTTCGACATCGGCTCGACCACCATCGCCGGCCATCTCGTCGATCTCGGCAGCGGGCGCACCATCGCCTCCGCCGGCACCACCAACCCGCAGATCCGCTTCGGCGAGGATCTGATGAGCCGGGTCTCCTACGTGACGATGAACCCGGAGGGGCTCGCCGTGCTGACCGAGGCGGTGCGCGGGGCGGTGATGGCGCTCGCTGGCCGCCTGCTCGCCCCCGCCGGGCTCGGTTTCGAGGCGGTGCTCGATCTCGTCGTCGTCGCCAATCCGGTGATGCACCATCTCTTCCTCGGCATCGATCCGCGCGAACTCGGCGGCGCACCCTTCGCGCTCGCCCTCGCCGGTGCGTTCGCGCTTCCCGCCCGCGAATGCGGGCTCGCCTTCCACCCCGGCGCGCGGATCTACCTGCTGCCCTGCATCGCGGGCCACGTCGGGGCGGACGCCGCCGCGGTCGCCCTCGCCGACGGGCCGCAGCACCACGGGGAGACCACGCTGGTCATCGACATCGGCACCAACGCCGAGCTCCTGCTCGGCAACCGCGACCGCGTGCTCGCCGCCAGCTCGCCCACCGGCCCCGCCTTCGAGGGCGCGCAGATCTCCTCGGGCCAGCGCGCAGCACCCGGCGCGATCGAGCGGGTGCGCATCGACCCCGCGACCCTCGAGCCCCGGGTGAAGCTGCTCGGCGTCGATCCCTGGTCGGACGAGGCGGGCTTCGCCGAGGCCGCCGCCGCGACCGGCGTCACCGGCATCTGCGGCTCCGGCATCATCGAGGCGATCGCGGAGATGTTCCTCGCCGGCATCCTCGACGCCGACGGGCGCATCGGGCCCGAAGCCGCCGCCCGCTCCGCGCGCATCGTCCCCGACGGCCGCACCTTCGCCTATCGTCTGTGGGACCGCGAGCCACCCATCCGCATCACCCAGGCGGACGTGCGGGCGGTGCAGCTCGCCAAGGGCGCACTCTACGCCGGCGCGCGCCTGCTGATGGACCATCTCGGCGTCGCCCAGGTGGCGCGCATCAAGCTCGCCGGCGCCTTCGGCTCCTACATCGACCCGCGCTACGCCATGATCCTCGGCCTCATCCCCGATTGTCCGCTCGATGCGGTCAGCGCCATCGGCAACGCCGCCGGCACCGGGGCGCGCATGGCGCTCGCCTCGCGCGCCCACCGCGCCGAGGTGGAAGCGCTGGTGCGCCGGATCGAGAAGATCGAAACCGCGCTCGAGCCCCGCTTCCAGGAGCATTTCGTCAACGCCATGGCCCTGCCCAACGCCGTCGAGCCGTTTCCCCATCTCGCGCGTGCGGTGGCACTGCCCGAGCGGAGGCCACCGGCCGCGGGACGCAGGCGCGGCGAGGCGCGGGGGAGACGGGCATGAGCGGGAGCGAAACGCGGCGCGGCGGGCGCTCGGGGAGGGCGGGGCGGACGGCGGCCGCGGGCGGGGCCCTGGCGCAAAAACCCTTCCGCCAGCCGCGCCGGCGCTTTCCGCCGCTCGAACTCGCCTCCGCCGACGAGATCGAAGCGATCCATCAGGCCAGCCTCGCCATCCTCGAAGAGATCGGGATGGATTTCCTCAACGCCGAGGCCCGCGATCTGCTCCGCGCCGCCGGGGCGGACGTGGCAAAGGACGGCCCGCGCGTGCGCTTCGACCGCGGCCTGATCGAGCCCGCGCTCGCGCACTGCCCGGCGGAATGCACGCTCCATGCCCGCAACCCGGCGCATCACCTGCGCTTCGGCGCCGATCACCTGATCTTCGCCCAGGTCGCCTCCGCCCCCAACAGCCAGGACGCGGCCGGCGGCCGCCGCCCCGGAAACCGCGAGGATTTCCGCAATTTCCTGCGCCTCGCGCAGCAGTTCAACATCATCCACATGAGCTGCGGCTATCCGGTCGAGCCGGTCGATCTCCACCCTTCCACCCGCCATCTCGACTGTCTCGCCGACATCGTCCGCCTGACCGACAAGCCCTTCGGCGCCTATTCGCTCGGCCGCGCCCGCATCCTCGACGCCATCGAGATCGCCCGCATCGCCCGCGGGATCGACGCGGCGACGCTGGAGCGGGAACCCTCGCTTTCGACCATCGTCAATTCCTCCTCGCCGCTGCGGCTCGACGATCCCATGCTGGTGGGGATGATGGAGATGGCCCGGCGCAACCAGCTGGTCATCATCACGCCCTTCACCCTCGCCGGTGCGATGGCGCCGGTCACCATCGCCGGCGCGCTCGCCCAGCAGAACGCCGAGGCGCTGGCGGGGCTCGCCTTTCTCCAGCTCGTCCGCCCCGGCGCGCCGGTGGGCTACGGCGGCTTCACCTCGAACGTGGACATGAAATCGGGCGCCCCCGCCTTCGGCACGCCGGAATACATGAAGGCCGCGGTGATCGGCGGCCAGCTCGCCCGCCGCTACCGCGTGCCCTACCGCAGCTCCAACACCTGCGCGGCCAACACGGTGGACGCCCAGGCCGCCTACGAATCGGTCTTTTCCCTCTGGGGCGCGGTGATGGGCGGGGGCAATCTCGTCATGCACGCCGCCGGCTGGCTGGAGGGCGGGCTTTCCGCCTCGTTCGAGAAGACCATCCTCGACGTCGACCTGTTGCAGATGGTGGCCGAATTCCTCGACCCGCTGGCCGTCGACGAGGCCTCCCTCGCGCTCGATGCGGTGCGCGAGGTCGGCCCCGGCGGGCACTATTTCGGCGCCGCCCACACCCGCGCCCGCTACCGCGATGCCTTCTACGCGCCGCTCCTGTCGGACTGGCGCAACCACGAAAGCTGGCGCGAGGCCGGCAGCCCCACCGCCATGACCAAGGCGGCCCAGCTCTGGCGGGAAACGCTCGCCAACTGCGAAGCGCCGCCGCTCGATCCCGCCATCGCCGAGGAACTCGACGCCTTCGTCGCCCGCCGCAAGCAGGAGGGCGGCTTCAAGACTGACTTCTGAGCGGTGGGCCGCGGCAACGCCGCGCCCGCGGAGGCGGCCGTGCGCGACGCCAGGGCCGAGGCGAAGGCCGGCGCGATGGGGCGCGGCGGGCGAGCCATGGTATAAGGGGGCATGCGACTCCTCTATCATTTCCCGCTTTCGCCCTTCGCCCGCACCATCCGCCTGGCGCTGGCCGAGAAACGCCTGCCCTTCGAGGCGAGGATCGAGCGCGAATGGGAGCGCCGTCCCGAGTATCTCGAACTCAACCCCGCCGGGACCGTGCCGACGCTGATCGAGGAGAGCGGCCTCGTCATCCCCGAGGCGGCGGTGATCCGCGAATATCTCGAGGAAGCCTATCCCGACACCTCCCTGCTCGGCCGGGGAACCGAGCGGGTGGAGGCGCGGCGCATCGCCGCCTGGTTCGACGGCAAGTTCCATCACGAGGTCGGCCGCGCCCTGATCGGGGAGAAGTATCTCAAGCGCCTCTCCGGCGGCGGCCAGCCGGACGCGGCGGCGCTGCGGGCGGCCTACGGGGCGCTCAAGCACCACCTCGAATACATCGGCTGGCTCGCGGAGACCCGCAAATGGCTGGCTGGGGCGAATTTTTCCCTCGGCGACCTCGCCGCCGCCGCCCATCTCTCCACCCTCGACTTCACCGGCGACATCGACTGGTCCCACTCCGCGCCGGCGCGGGAATGGTATGCGCGGGTCAAGTCCCGGCCGTCGTTCCGCGGCCTGCTCGCCGACCGGGTCGCCGGCGTGCTCACGCCCGCCCACTACGCCGATCTGGACTTCTGATCCTCCGGCTCGGCCCCGGCCAGGAAGCGGGCGAGGCGGATGGCGGTGTGGCCGCGGCTCGGGCGCAGGCTCGGCATCACCAGCAGGCAGTCGTCGTGCGGGGTGAGGATCTCGGCCGCCCCGTCGCGCGCGATCAGCGTATCGCGGGCCTTGACCACCTCGCCGCCGCGGAACGGGCGGACGAAGGCGAACTCGCTGCTTTCCGCCGTCACCGCCCGCGTCACCTCGGCCAGGCGCGGCCGCGCGGCCGGGCGGGGCGGCGGCAGGGCGGGATGGTGCTCGGTCATGCCCCGCGCCCGCAGCAGCCCGGCGATGGCGGCGAGCGTGGTGTCGATGGTGCGGCGCTCCCAGTGCTGCCCGGCCTCGACCAGGCAGGCGGTGGCGCCACCGTCGGGGGCGACGAAGCGGGCATAGTCGATCAGCCGCCGCCCGCCGGCGTGGCCGTGGTCGGCGACGATGAGCGAAGGGGTGCCGATGCGCTCGGCGAGCGCCCGCCCGCGCGCGGTGGGTCCGCACAGGATCAGCGGATCGGAGGGCCACAGCATGGAGTGGAGGTCGAGCAGCACGTCCGCACTCTCCACCAGCGGGCGGATCTCGCGGGCGCGGGCCAGTTCGCAGGAGCGCCGCCCGCCCTCCAGCACGTCCTGCTCCCATACCCGGTTCATGTCCTCGTCGACGAAGCGGGAGGCGGTGGGGTCGGCGGGATCGAAACGGTCGAAGGCGGCGAGGTTGACGAAGCCGGCGGTGAGCCGCCCGCGCAGCGGCGCGAGCCCGCCGGCGAGCAGGCGGGCGAGCGCGACCGCGCCGGCGATCTCGTTGCCGTGGATGAGCGCGGTGAGCATCACGTGCGGGCCGGGCACGGCGGCGCTGCGGGTGGTGAAGCCGCGCACCCCGCAGTTGCCCGTCCGCCACGGGCCGAGGTCGGGTGCGGCGAAGGATACCGGGAATTCGGGCAGTCGTTCCGGCGGAGGTTCGGCCGCGGCCGGCATGGCGCTCACGCCGCGAGCCGGCCGATCAGCCGGCTGAGGAACCGGTCGCAGGCGGCGAGCTCGCTCCCCGCGATGCCTTCATCCGGCTGGTGGGCATCGGTGATGCTGCCCGGCCCGCACACGATCGCGGCAATTCCGGCCTCCTGGAAGATGCCGGCCTCGGTGGCATAGCTCACCCTGCCGAGGCCGTTCACCCCCGAAAGCGCGCAGACGAGATCGACCAGCGCATGGTCGGGCGCGAGCGCGAGGGGGGGGATCACGTTGGCGACCGCGAACGCGAACCCGCACCCGGGATCGACCGCGCGCATGGCGGGCACGATCGCGGTCTCGACATGGGCGCGCAGCCGCGCGAGCATCGCCTGCGCATCGTCGCCGGGAACGGCGCGCCACTCCATGCTGAACCGCGCGTGCTCGGGGATGATGTTGAGGATCGTCCCCCCGGCGAGCGTGCCGACATGGACCGTGGTGTGCGGCGGGTCGAACCCTTCCGCGAACGGCCCCTCGGCGGCGAGCCGGCGCGCTTCGGCCGCGATCCAGGCCACCGCCTCGGCGGCGGCGAACACCGCGTTCACCCCGCGCCCGGGCTGGCTCGAATGCCCGCTCCGCCCGCGCACCGCCACGTCCACGCTGAGCTTGCCCTTGTGCGCGATGGTCGGCTGCATCAGCGTCGGCTCGCCGACGATGCAGAGCGCGGGCTTGAGCCCGCTTTCGCCCAGATCCTCGACCAGGCGGCGGGCGCCGTACATCCCCACCTCCTCGTCGTAGGTGATGAAAAGATGCAGCGGCGCGCGCAGCCCGGCGGCCAGCGCCGCCGGCACGGCGGCGAGGCAGCAGGCGACGAAGCCCTTCATGTCCGTGGCGCCGCGCGCGAGCAGCCGCCCCTCGCGCGCGCGCAGCGTGAAGGGGTCGCCGCTCCACGCCTGCCCGTCCACCGGCACGGTATCGACATGGCCCGAGAGCGCCACCCCGCCCGCCCCCGCGGGGCCGAGGATGGCGTGCAGATTGGCCTTGTCGCCGGCCGGGCTCACGCTCATCCGGCAGGGCACGCCCCAGCCCTCCAGCCAGCCGCGGACGAAGTCGATCAGCGCGCGGTTGGAATTGCGGCTGGTGGTATCGAACCCGACCAGACGCGCGAGCATCGCGGCGGAGGAAAGCGGCTCGGGAGCGGCGGCGCCGGCTTGCATCACCCCACTCTATACGCCCCGTGCCAGCCGGCAACCCGCCCGCGCGTGGCGCACGCGATTCAGCCGTCGGCCATCGCGCAGAACAGCCGGTGCAGCTCGGCGAGCAGCGGGCGCACCCGCTGGGAGGCGATGCGGTAGTAGATCATCGTGCCTTCCCGCCGCGTCGCCACCAGCGCCTCCTGGCGCAGCGTGGCGAGATGGCGGGAGAGGTTGGACTGGCTGAGCCCGAGCCGCTCGATCAGCCGCCCGACCGGGCACTCCCCTTCGAGCAGCGCGCACAGGATCATCAGCCGGTGGCGGCTGGCCAGCGAGCGCAGCAGCGCTTCCGCCTCCTCCGCCTTGCGGCTGAAAGCGTCCTGGTCGAACCCCGGCGGCAACGAGAGCGCCTCGCCCGTGGTCATTTCCATATTGCACATATACGAAAGAGCCCTCGCCCGGGCAAGCGGAGGATCGCTTCCCCAGCCCCGGCGGCGTATGCACGGCGGGGCATTCGGGCCGGCAGAAGCGGAAGGGAGCGCATGCGGATCGGGCTATCGGTAGGCACCCTCGAACCCGCCCGCGCGCGGGGCCGGATCGACGGGATCGGGGTCTATACCAGCCACCTGATGGCCGGGCTCGCCGCCCGCGGGCAGGAGGTCCAGGGTTTCTCGTTTCCGGGCTTCTCGTTTCCGGCCTTCTCGTTGCCGGGGCTCGGCCGGCGCGGGGGGCCCACGCTCGGCCGCCCGCTCGGCCTGCCCTTTCCCGCCGCCGCACTCGGCGCCATCGCCTCGGGCGGGCGGCTCGCGCTCGCCCCGCCGGTGGATGTATTCCACGCCACCGACTACCGCATCGTGCCGATGCGCTGCCCGGTGGTCGCTACCCTGCACGACGCGATCCCGATGGCCGATCCGGCGCTCTCCTCGCGCCGGCTGCGCGGGCTGAAGAACGCGCTGATGCGCCGGCTCGCCCGCTTCGCCGACGTGGTGGTCGCGGTCTCGGCTTTTTCGGTCGCCGAACTGGTCGAGCATTTCGGGATCGATCCGGCGCGTGTCCGCGTCATCCACGCCGGGGTGGACCCCGCCTGGCTCACACCGCCCGAGCCCGCGCTGCTGGCCCGGGTGCTCGCCGCGCGGCGGCTCGCGCCGGGCTATTTCCTTTCGGTCGGCACGTTGCAGCCGCGCAAGAACGTGGAGCGCATCCTCGCCGCCCACGCCCTGCTGCCCGCGGCGCTGCGGCGCGAGCGCCCGCTGGTCGTGGTCGGCAGGCCGGGCTGGCGCTGCGACGGGCTGGTCGCGGAATTGCGCGCGCGCGTGGCGGCGGGCGAGGCGCGCTGGCTCGCCGATGTCGCCGAGCCGGAGGAGCTGCGCGCCCTCTACGCCGCCGCCGGGGTGTTCGTGTTTCCCTCTCTGCACGAAGGGTTCGGCCTGCCGGTGCTGGAGGCCTTCGCGAGCGGCGTTCCGGTGGTCACCGCCAACACCACCTCGCTGCCCGAGGTCTCCGCCGGCATCGCCCGCGAGGTCGATCCCACCTCGGTCGAGGCGATCGCCGAGGCGATGGCCGCGCTCGCCGCCCCCGGCGAGGAGCGCCGCCGCCGTATCGCCGCCGGCCGTGCCCGTGCCCGCGCCCTGGGCTGGGAGGTGATGGTGGACCGCCTGCTCGCCCTCTACCGCGAACTCGCCTGAGCGCGCTCTGCCCCGGCGCGCGGGGTTGACGCGGGGGCGGGGCGTGCCAAAAGCGGAACCATGACCGAAGACACGGCCCTCCGCTCGCCGGCTGCCGCTCCGCCGGGCGCCGATGCTTCCGCGCCTGCGCGAAGCTGGCTGCTGTCCGAGCCGCTGGCCGGGCTCGAAGCGCAGGGCCTGGGGCTGGCCGAGGCGGCGGGTCTCGCGCCCGAGCGCCGCCATCTCCATCGCCGCGGCTACGCCCGCTGGCTGACCCCCGCGCTCTGGCCGGCCCCGCTGCGCGCGGTCGATCCCGCCGCGCTGGCTCCGCCGCTGCCCGAACTGCTGCTCGGCTGCGGCGGGGCCGCGGCACCCATCCTCGCCCGGCTGCGCCGGCGGGGCGTGCGGACGGTGCAGATCCAGGACCCGCGCATCGACCCCGCGCGGTTCGACCTCGTCATCGCCAACCGCCACGACCGGATCGCCGGGCCCAACGTCATCACCATCCGCACCGCGCTCCACCGCGCCACCCCGGGCCGCCGCGCGGCGGCGGCGGCGGCCTGGTCGGCCCGGCTCGCGTCCCTGCCGCGCCCGCTCGTCGCGGTCCTGGTCGGCGGCAGCAACGGGCGCTTCCGCCTCGACGCCCCTGCCGCCGCCAGCCTCGCCGCCGATCTCGTCCGGCTGATCGTGCGTGAGGGCGCGGGCGTCGCGCTCACCCCCTCGCGCCGCACCGATCCCGCCGCGCTGGCGCTGCTGCGCGACGCGCTCGCCCCCCACGCCGCGGCCGGGCGCGCCTGGGTCTGGGACGGCGAAGGGGAGAACCCCTATTTCGGCCTCCTCGGCCTCGCTGACGTCCTCATCCCGACCGTCGATTCGGTTTCCATGATCTCCGAAGCGGTGGCGACGTCCGCCCCGGTCCTGGTCGCCCCGCTGCCCGGCCGGTCGCGCAAGAGCGATCTCTTCCTGGGCGATCTGCTCGCCCTGGGGCGGGTGCGCCGGTTTGCCGGACGGCTCGAAACCTGGGTGGCGGCCCCGCTCGACGATACCGCGGAGGCGGCGGCCGAGATGCGCCGCCGGCTCGGCTTCTGACCCCGCAACGGAGGGCCACGGTGCTCGACATCCAGACCTTCGACAACCGCCGCGGCGGCAACGTGCTCTACAAGGCGCTCGCCCATCCGCTCGCCGCCGAGCGGCTCGCCGCCCTCGCCGCCCGCCTCGCCGCGCGCGGCCCGGTCGCGCTCTTCGACCCGGAGGGGATCGCCGCCCCCCTGCTCGCGCTCCATCCCGGTTTCTCCTTCGCGGAGGCCTATGTCCAGGACATCGGCGCCATCGGCACCCCCCACGCCGGCCTCGCCGCCCGCCCGATCAGCGACCTCCCCGCCTCCCCCTGCGCGGCGCTCCTGGTCGCCGGCTTCGACGCCGGCCGCATCCTCGCCCGCCTGCGCCCGCTGGCGCCGGAGCCGATGGAGCTCGCCTCCCTCGACGAGGCGCGGCTGCCCGCCCCGCTCGCCACCAACCCCCGCCGCGCCCTCGATCCGTTGAACTACGCCACCAACTTCGTCTTCTTCCGCGACCAGGGCGGGCTCTCCACGCGCCTGGTCAGCGCCAACTACTGGCAGGGCTACGGCGCCCGCTCGGTGCGCCTCTGGCTGCGCCTCTACGACCAGGGGGGCGGCGTGCTCGCCGAGTGGGAGGAGCCGCTGCCGGCCGGCCCCGGCGGGGTGGTGATCGACAGCCGCGCGGTCCGCGCGCGCTTCGCCCTGCCGCCGTTCACCGGCCAGCTCTTCCTCCACGCCATCGGCGCCGCCGGGCACGACGTGGTGAAATACGCGCTCGACACCTTCGCCTCCGACGGCGGGCCGAGCCTCTCCTGCACCCACGACGCCAACGCCTGGCCGGCCGAACGCTATGCCGGCCTGCCCGCGCCGGATGCCGGGGAGCGGGTGATACTGTGGTTGCAGAACAGCCACGCCAGCCCGATTCCCGCCGGCGCCGTCAGCCTCGACCGCATGGGCGCGGAGCGGCCGGTGGCGCTCGCCGAACCGCTTCCCGGTTTCGCGACGCGGGCGATCGATGTCGCGGCGGTGCTGCCCGGCCTCGCCTGGCCCGCGCAGATCGAGGTCCGCGCCGGGCGGCACGTGGTGCGCCCGCGCTACGAGGTGGTGCGGGAGGGGCGCACCCGCATCGCCCACGTCAACGTCGAGCGCGCCGATCTCCGCCCCGACCCCGCCATCCCCGGCCTCTCCGCCCGCCTCGGCCGCGGCTTCCTGCTGCCCTTCCCGGTGCTCGCCCGCGGGCGCTTGCGCACCGAGGTCCAGCCCACCCCGATGGCGCACCGCCAGGCGAGCCTGCCGCTGCGGATCGAGATCTTCGATCCCGCCGGGCGGAAGATCGCCGAGCGCTTCCTCGGCAATCTGCCGCGCGATCACCGCCTCGCCCTCGATCTCGACACGCTGCTCGCCCCCGATGCGCTGGCCGAGGGCGGCCACGGCGAACTGCTCTATGATTTCCAGGAGGGCGGCGAGGCGGACGGGTGGCTGCACGCCCTCGTCCGCTTCACCGACCGGGCCAGCGGCCACCAGGCGGAGACCAGCTTCGGCGCCCACATCTTCAATACTCTGCTCACCTGGCGCGACGAGCCGCAGTCCTACGCCGGCCCGCCGCCCGGCCTCTCGACCCGGCTCTTTCTCAAGCTCGGTGACGGGGAACGCCGCAGTTTCAGCGTCCTGATCTACCCGGCGTCGCTTCCGTTTCATAAAATGTCTGATACGTATCTGATTCTGCATGATTCATCCGGTGCCGCGCTGGCCGAGGCACGGCTCGCCATCGCCTGCTCCGGTTCGGCGCTGGTCCGACCCCACGAGAGCTTCCGCCCCGCCGACCTCGCCGCCGCGGGGGAGGGCGGCTACGTGCTGATCCGCGACGCCACCTGCCGGCTGTTCGGCTACCATGGGCTCGAGGATGGCCGCGGCGGCTTCTCGCTCGACCATATGTTCGGCTTCTGACGCCCGATTCCAGGGGCGGCATTTCAGGGCCGGCATTTCAGGCGCGGCATTTCAGGGGCGATCGTTCATGGTCGGTATTCCTGGGGCGATTGAGACGGGAAGGAGGCTCCTGTAGCCTCCGCCGCGATGCGCCGGTTCCTCCTTTCGCTCCTGCTGGTCGGGTTGTGGGCCGTGGCGGCCCGTGCCCAGGTCCACGTCGATCTGCGCGCGCTCGAACTCCTCCGCCCCGCGCCCGCGAGGCTGGCCCCGATCCCGCCGCCCCCGCCGCCCCGGCCGAAGCCGCGCCCCGCGCCGGCGCCGATCGCCCGCCCCTGGACCGGCCCGCTGCCCCTGCCGCCGGCACTACCCGGAGCGGGCGCGGCCGCCGCCATCCCGAGGTCGCCGGGGCCCACGCCGCCGGGGCCCACGCCACCCGTGCCCGCTCCGGTCGCGCCCGCGGCCCCCGCCTTGCCGCCCTTGCCCACCGCACCACCCCCACTGCCCGCGCCGCCCCAGGCAGCCCCCCTCCCGGCGCAGCCTCCCGCGCAGCTTCCCGCACCCGCACCCGCGCCGGCACCCGCGCCGGCTCCCGCCCCGGCACCCGCCGCGGCACCGCCCAACCCGCGCGTCCCTGCCAGGCCGCCGCCCGGGCTGACGCTCGGTTTCGCCGCCGGTGCTCACGCGCTCGACGCCGGCCAGCGGGCGGCGGTGGCGGCCTTCGCCCGGCGGGCGGGAGCGCGGCGGATCACGGTGGTGGCCTTCGCGCCGCTGGCCCAGGGATCGGATTCGTCGCCGCGCCGGCACGCCTTCGCCCGCGCCATGGCGGTGCATGACGCGCTGCGCGCCGCCGGCGTCGGGCGCGGGCGGATCATCCTCCTGGTGCGCCCCGCGCCCGCCTCTGCTATGCCCGCGGGCGCGCCACCCCGCCGGGTGGTGATCCGCGCCGTTCCCAGCCCCCGAACCGGAACCGCCCCATGACCCGCCCGACACCGTTCCTGCTCCGCATGCTCGCCTTCCTGCTTGCCGTGCTGGCGGTGGCCGCGGTGCTGTTTCCCGTCCTGCGCGGCGTGTTCTGGCACAATCCGGTGATCAACGGGCTGATCCTGCTCATTCTCGCCCTCGGCATCGCCTGGAACGTGCGCCAGGTCGCCGGGCTCTCGCCGGAGGTGACCTGGCTCGAAACCTTCCAGCGCCGGCGCACGCATTTGACCGCCCTGCCGACCCCGCGCCTGCTCGCCCCGGTGGCGGCCATGCTCGCCAAGGCGCAGAAGCGGGCGGGGGCGGAGGAGCGCATCTCGCTCTCGGCGCCGGCCATGCGCAGCCTGCTCGACACCATCGCCAGCCGGCTCGACGAGAGCCGCGAGCTCTCCCGCTACATGACCGGGGTGATGATCTTCCTCGGCCTGCTCGGCACCTTCTGGGGCCTCCTGCTCACCATCTCCTCGGTCTCCGACGTCATCCGCTCGATGTCGATCGGCACCGGCTCGGTCGGGCAGATGTTCGGCCAGTTGAAGGCCGGGCTCGCCGGCCCGCTCACCGGCATGAGCACCGCCTTCGGCTCCTCGCTGTTCGGGCTTTCGGGCGCGCTGGTGCTGGGCTTTCTCGATCTCACCGCGGGCCAGGCGCAGAACCGCTTCTACAACGAGCTCGAGGAGTGGCTCGCCGGGCTCACCCGGCTGTCCACCGGCGCGCTCGGCGCCGACGGGGAGACCTCGGTCCCGGTCTATGTCCAGGCGCTGCTCGAGCAGACGGCGGAGAACATGGAGGGTTTGCAGCGGGTCCTGCTGCGCGGCGAGGAGGGCAGGGGGCAGGCCAACCAGATGCTGATGGCGCTGAGCGAGAAGCTCGGCACCCTGTCGGACACCATGCGCACCAGCCAGCAGCTCATGCTGCGCATCGCCGAGGCCCAGGCCCAGCTCGGCCCGGCGCTGCAACGGCTGGCCGAACGCCCGGCGGACGCGAGTTTCGACGAGGTGGCGCGCGGCCATCTGCGCGGCATCGAGATCACCCTCCAGCGCCTGCTGGTCGACGCCGAGCAGGGCCGCGCCCAATCCACCGCCGAACTGCGCAGCGACCTGCGCATCCTCACCCGCACCATCGCGGCCCTCGCCGAAGAGCCGCAGCGGTAGGGCCGGCGGATGGCGCTGCCGCTTCGCCGCCGGGGCGAGAACGGGCTCAACCCCTGGCCCGGCTACGTCGATGCGCTGTCGACGCTGCTGATGGTCATCATCTTCGTCCTGCTCGTCTTCGTGCTCGCCCAGGCGTTTCTGTCCGCGGCGCTGTCGGGCAGCGACAAGGAACTGGCCCGGCTCAACCGCCAGATCGCCGCCCTCTCCTCGATGCTGTCGCTCGAGCGCGGCCACGTCGGCACGCTACAGGCCTCGGTCGCGACGCTGGGCGGCAAGCTCGCCGCCAGCCGCGCGCAGGCGCAGGCGGCGGCGGGCAGCCTCGCCGCGGCGCGGGCGGCGGCACAGCGGGCGGCGGCAGCGGCCAGGCTCGCGCGGGCCGCGCGCGCCGATCTCACCGCCCGGCTGGCCGATGCGGCCTTGCGCAACCAGGCCCAGGCGGCGCAGATCCTCGCCCTCCAGGCCGAGGTCGCGCAGGCGGCCAGGCGGCTCGCCGCGGCCGGGCAGACGGCGGCGGTGCAGACCGGGGCGGCGCAGGCGGCAGCGCAGGCCGCGGCCGGCAAGCTCGCCGCGGCGCAGGCGGAGATCACCACCCTGCGCGGGGCGCTCGCCAGGGCGCTCGCCGCCCAGGCGCAGGGCGAGAAGCAGGCCCAGGCGCTCTCGGCCAGGCTCGCCGCGGCGCGGGCGGCGGCGGGCAAGGGGCGGGCGAGCCTTGCCCTCCAGCGCGGCCTGACCGCGAGCGCGCAGGCCGAGATCACCCTGCTCACCCGGCAGATGCTGCAACTGCGCGCCCAGCTCCAGGCGGTCGCCTCCGCGCTCGATCTCGCCGCCGCCAGGAACAAGGAGCAGGGCGTCGTCATCGCCGATCTCGGCCGCAAGCTGAACGCGGCACTCGCCGCCAAGGTGCAGAAGCTGCAAACCTACCGCTCGGAATTCTTCGGCAAATTGCGCGAGGTGCTGGCGGGCGAGCCCGACATCCGCATCGTGGGCGACCGTTTCGTCTTCCAGAGCGACGTGCTCTTCCCTTCCGACCATGCGACACTCACCGCCGCGGGGCGGGCCGAAATCCACAAGATCGCGGCCACGCTGAAGCGGCTGATGCCGCAGATCCCCAAAGGTCTGCACTGGATTCTGCGGGTGGACGGCTACACCGACCGCCAGCCGATCACGGGCGGCAAATACGCCTCCAACTGGGAGCTTTCGGCCGCCCGCGCCCTTTCGGTGGTGCGCATCCTGATCGCCGACGGCATCCCCCCCGACCGTCTCGCCGCCGCCGCCTTCGGCGAGTTCCACCCCATCGCCCCCGGCGACACGCCGGCCGACCTCGCCAGGAACCGCCGCATCGAATTCCGCCTGACCAGTTGGTGAAGCGATGACCCCCGACGAAGCCG